>QIMC01000442.1 GCA_003232185.1 Flammeovirgaceae bacterium
GCATCATCCTGGCCCACGTCCGCGGTATCATCCGCTGAAAAGAGGGCTGGTTGGGTTTTATCTACTCTTCCTTCAACAACCTTTTTTCCATCCACGAAAATACTGGCCATCCCGCCTTTGCCAACACCATCTCCATCATATTCAAATTTTAGGGTAACATTCGCCTTGCTATTCTTCAAAACAGTTGGTGATTCAATGGTATACTGCTCCAGACCATACCAGTTATAGGTATAAGCCGGTTTGCCATTGTTCATATACAGCGCCCATCCACCAAATTTTCCGCCCTGGCACAAAATGATACCACTGTCGTTACCAGTAAGGTCCAATTCGGCAGATATGGTCTTAGAGGTATTTTTTACATTCAGGAACACATTCTCCATAATCCCTGTCATCCCATGAGCTAGTTTAAGACTTTTTCTATCTCCCATCAGATCAGGACGTCCGGCGATTTTGGCATTAAATCTTTCAAAAACTCTATCATCCAGTGGATATACATCATTTTTTATTGCCTCCTGCTCGAACACCTGCTTCAGCTCTTCCAATTTTTCAGGATTTTGCTCCGCAAGATTGTTGGAGAGGCTAAAGTCTTCGCTGCTATGGTACAATTCCCAGACATCATCCTGCAACGAGTTCATGGGTGCGCCCTCCCAGGGCACTCGATGAATTACTCTTGCCAGCCACCCGTCCTGGTAAATAGCCCGATTACCAAACATTTCGAAGTACTGGGTAGTGTGTCGGTCAGCAGCTGCGGCATCGTCGGTGGCATACAACATACTGACTCCATCCATAGGCTGTTGTTTTACCCCATTGATCATATCTGGTGCAGGCAAATTAGTCGCTTCCAAAATGGTGGGCCCTACATCATTTACATGATGCCACTGAGAGCGAATCTCTCCTTTTGAGGAAAATCCTTTGGGCCAGTGCATCACCATACCATTCCGGGTACCTCCATAGTCGGCAGCCATTTGCTTGGTCCAGGTAAATGGCACATCGGTTGCCACCGCCCAGCCAGCGGACATATGCGGAAAGGATTCCGGGCCACCCCAATCATCCTCTCTTTCCAACATACCATCGATATTTTCAGCTTCCATATTCCCATTGAGGTGAATGAGTTCATTAAAGGTCCCATCCAGTCCACCTTCACCACTTGAACCGTTATCACCCATGATATAGATGAACAGGGTATTTTCCAACGCCCCGATTTCATCAATAGCATCCACCAGGCGTCCTACTTCGTTGTCCGTGTGTTCGGTAAAACCGGCAAAGGTTTCCATTTGGATGGCGAATAACTTCTGTTCATTTTTGCTAAGCTGATCCCAGTCTTTAATACTTTCTGGTTTTGGAGCTAATACAGTATTTTCCGGGATCAATCCCTGTGCTTTTTGACTGGCAAGAGTGGCCTCGCGCACTTCATCCCAGCCCCCGTCAAATTTTCCCTTGTATTTTTCAATCCATTCCTTGGGTGCATGATGAGGCGCATGCACGGCACCAGTGGCATAATATACCATAAACGGTTTATCTGGAGTCAAGGCCTGTTGGAATTTAATCCATCCAATGGCCTCATCCGTCATATCAGTAGTGAAATGATAATCTTTATTGTCTTTCTTTTCGACCTTGGTAACACCATCATAGATAAGCGGTTCCCATTGGTTGGTTTCGCCTCCGATAAATCCATAGAATTTATCAAAGCCGGAATTGGTGGGCCAACGCATGTATGGACCTGAAACAGACACCTCCCATGGTGCGGTCTCGTGCCATTTGCCAAAGGCGGCGGTGCTGTACCCATTTTGGCGCAAAGTCTCAGCCACATATTTTGCATCATCTGGCCTTCGTCCCTGGTTGCCTTGGAACCCGGTGGCCACTTCCATTACGGAGCCTACATTAATGGCATGATGGTTTCTTCCTGATAATAGTGCCGCTCTGGTTGGCGAGCACAACGCGGTGGTATGAAACTTATTGAATCGTAGTCCATTATCCGCCAGTCTGTCGAATGTTGGTGTGTGGATCGGTCCGCCAAAAGTGCTGGTGGCGCCAAAACCAATATCATCTATCAAAACAATCACCACGTTGGGTGCTCCTTCCGGAGGCTTAATTGTAAAGGGTTCAGGAGCTGTCACATTACGGGCATCCATCTCAGTCACCACCTCATGACTGGGAGGTAGAATCGGTAATTTGGTGCGATCAATACTGCCATCGGCAACGAAGCTAGTTGTTTCTTCAGTTGGACTAACACAGCCAATTAAAAAGCTAGTAAGCAATATTGGGGTTAATAGTTTAAAGTTCATAATTTAACGGATTAAGTGATAGATGCCAGTTAGAATTGAGGGGATATTAGAAACGTTCACCCTAATTTTTAGATATTTGGCAATATAAGAAATAAAACTCGATATGAACATTGTTAATTTCGTAATGAAAAAGAGATTCTGTTTAGTAGTTCTGGTTCTTGTATCTGTCTCTTGGACAGCATATAGTCAAAGCTTCGATGAAAAAGTTCAGGAATACATATCGCACCCTAAAGGCAAATACTGTATTAAGGATGTGACCATAATAGACGGTACCGGCGGGCCCGTAAAAAGCAATCAAACTGTTTTGATTGAAAATGACAAAATTGTCCGGGTTGGCTCTGATTTTGTTATCCCTGAAGATTACCAGATTTTAAACGGAAAAGGAAAGACTTTAATACCCGGGCTGGTAATGCTGCACGAACACATGTTTTACACTAGACCCCAGTTTGAAGGTTGGTTCGATGTAGCACAAATGAGCTTTACATTTCCCAGGCTATATTTGGCTGGCGGTGTCACCACACTACGCACCGGAGGCAGTGTTCAACCGCAAGCTGATCTCAACATAAAAAGATGGATTGATGAAGGTAGAATGACCGGGCCCAAAATGGATGTGACCAGCCCCCATATTGACCGGGAGGGATTGTCCATCGCTTCTCTTGGGGTGGTAAAGAACAGTAAACAGGTGGGCGAAATGGTCAATTATTGGGCGGATAAAGGAGTTACTTCATTTAAAGTCTATAATATGATCACCCGCGAAGATCTTAAGGTCTGTGTTCGCGAAGCTCATAACAGAGGCTTTAAGGTCACCGGTCACCTTTGCTCCCTCACCTACCGGGAAGCCTCGGACCTAGGAATTGACAACCTGGAGCATGGTTTCATGGCCTCCAGCGACTTCGCTAAAAATAAAATGACAGATCAATGCGACCCATTTGCAGCCAGAACCGGGTTGCTGGAGGAAGATCTAAAGGGCTCCACCATTAATGCACTTATCGACCGTTTGATTGAAAATGGAACGGCTGTTACCACTACTCCTAATGTATTTGAGCCTTATACCGGCCGTGAAGTGGTACCAGGAGGTGGCTTCATAGCCCTGACCCCTGACTACCAGCAGGCGGTGCAAGAGAGGTATGATAAACGGGTAAATAAAGATTCTGCTTCAACGGCACTATTCCAGAAGAACCTTCAATGGTTGAAACGGTTCTATGACAAGGGCGGATTTCTGGTGGCAGGAACCGATCCTACTGGCGCCGGGCGCACGGTGGCTGGATATGCCAATCAAAGAACTGTGGAAATTCTGGTGGAGGAAGGATTTCCGCTCGAAGATGCCATAAAAATCTGCACCTTGAATGGAGCAAAATTCCTTGAAAGAGATGGTGAAGTGGGCACCGTAGAGGAAGGTAAGATTGCTGACTTGGTGCTGATCGACGGTAACCTGACTGATGATGTTCACTTGATTCGAAAAATGGAGTTTGTATTTAAGGATGGGGTGGGGTTTGATTCACAAAAGATGTTTGAGTCTGTGAAAGGGAAGGTGGGGCTTTATTAGTTATGGGTTTTACCTCGCCTTCCGGGAGGCATGGAATTTTGAGTTTTGGGCCAATTCAATAATTTTTGAAACAGTGATTTCATTATCTACTCCCAATCCTTCTTGTTGGTAGAAAAGTACCCCAGCCTTATCAAAAACACTAATAATATTAGCGTGTGAAAAATCGAGGGGAGCAATTTGTTTGTATTTAACTGCCAATACATTTGAGAATTCTCTAACATCATCTACTGAGCCTTGTAAAAAAATCCATTGTTCATTATCCATTTCATTTTCAATGGCAAATTCTTTTAACACTTCAGGGGTATCTGTTTCCGGATCAATACTCACCATAACATACTTAACCGCACTACTTTTTACTTTTTTGTGGATACTTCTCATATCCGCGACTAATCTAGGGCAAGCTGCCTGGCAAGAGGTATAGATCATTACGACTACTAGTACATCTCCTTTTAAATCAATTAACTCAATGCGTTCTCCATTTTGTGTGTTCCATTTGGAACTGAGGTTAAAAATTGATTCCGCGGATATTTCATTTGGGTCTGCGGCTATGCTGCTTTGGTTAGTAAGCTGATGCAAATCCATTTTGCAAACCGGGCAGCTTCCCAATTCAGAATATGTTTTATCACCTTCGCATTGCATCGGGCACTGATAAAGAACTGCAGCAGCATCCGTTGATTCATTGGCACAGGTACTCATCAACAAATAAAAGAAAAGAAAAACCACTGATCTGAAAATTAAATTCTTCATTTTTCTATACTTTTTGCACACCTGAAACCTAAGGTTTGTATGTTATAGTTAGCTTTGATACTACCCCTGAACGCATAGCGCATAAAGGCTGCATAATCCATTAAATTGGACGCATTAATGGCAGCGCTGCC
>QIMC01000031.1 GCA_003232185.1 Flammeovirgaceae bacterium
AGCGAGTATATCTGAAGAGCCCGGTGCGGTAATTCCGCACGCCGGGAACTGAGCGGGGGCGGTTGGGTGACTGGCCGTTCTACCGCGATGCAGTGAGAACTATGAGTCGTGTAGATCCAACACCAACACAGAAGAAGCGTCTGCTTAAAGCAAATGGTCATCGTTGCTGTGTCTGCAAACTATCATGCCTTGGGTTCAACTTTCACCATATCGACGGGGACTCATCCAATACAGTTGACCAGAACTTGGCTGTTCTGTGCGTCGAAGATCATGACAGAAATCACCGCCCCGTTGAGTATGAAGGGCGAACAAACCACCTTGAACTGGGTGCAAGAGAGATTCTGCGCTTGAAGAAATCATGGGAGGCCTTCGTTGCGGAAGCTACAAAGCCAGCCCCAAAAGTGGCCGCAACTCTCTCATGCTATGGAACTGAAGAGCTGATTCATTCTCTGCAACTCGTGATGCAGTGGCCCGATGAAAGGATTGAATACAAGAGGTCATTTCACCTGCTTGACGGGGATTTGGACCGGCTCATGGATGAGGTGTTCAAGGAGGTCGCTTCTATTGGTCCACGTGTGAAGATAGCTGTGATAGACCAACCCATGCCAGTCGAACATTGCCCATGCTGCGGTGTCGGCTTGAGTCGGACGATGAAGCCTGCGGTCGTTGCCAGGCTGACCGATCCGGCATGGGCAACAGATTCTTCCTGTTGCATATACATCAATCCAAACCAAGCCTCGCTCGCCCTCGTGTTTTTCCTTCGGGAGCAGCAATTGCTAAGTAGTAGCCTTCACCTCTGCCAAGGCAAGTATCTTCACTACTCCAGCGAGGGTGTCGATGATCGCGTTCCCGTCAAACCGAAGATAGGTGTCCGTGCTCAGGCAATTCATATCGTTAACCATGTTCTGAAAGAGTGGATCCCGGCAAGAATACTAATCGGAACAGGTGACCCAGACGAACCTCAGACCCTCTCTGACTTGCTGCTTCCCAAGGTCTGGGAGATGATCAACCCATAACAACGCATTCCAGCGGACGCTAAAGCGCCGCTGAATTTGAATGTTAGAAAAATAAAAATATGATAACAAATATTCCTACCCCAGATGAATTTGAAACCGCAGGGCTAGATTTCTTGAATATTGCTTGGTCATTTACCTGTGCGCTTATGTTTAATCTAGATGATGCAGAAGTGGAGACATGGGATGATGATGGTGAAGTGAAAATTGAGTATTGGGAGTTAGCACAAAAAACCTTAACAAAATCATTAGCATTAACCCATCAGGGGATTGAGCTAATGATAAAAGCAAAAATAATAGAAACTAGCCCATTTTTAATAATGGCAGGGAAACCAAATGAGTGGCCAAGAAAATGCAGCACTCAAAACACTCCATTCTCATTTTTTAAAACTATCGACGCTCAAGAAATAATAAAAGTATACAATACTATATCATCATCACGGTTGAGTGATGAATTTATAAATCAATACGAAAATCTAAGGAAATTAAGAAATCGCATAATGCATAGCGTAGATAAAAATATTAAAGTTCATGCAAAGGATGTTATTATAGCGATTCTAGAAACATCTGAAATACTGCTAAAACCTATTGGATGGATAGAGGCAAGAACTGATTACCTTGAAAATGAGCCTGAAGTACTCTTGGACCACCATGATTCCGTTGTAGATAACGTTTATAGAGAAATCGATAAGGTTATTGAAATGTTACAACCTGCTGAAGCCAAAAAATATTTTAGGTTTAATAAAAAACAAAGACGATACCTTTGTTTGGATTGTAACGATTCTTACGAATTCGCATCTCCTGATTTAGCGCAATTGCTTCCGAATACACCTTCTTCAGTCAATACATATTGCATTCTCTGTAGTAAGACTAAAAAGGTGATGAGAAAAAAATGCAAAGATAAAAATTGCAAAAGTAACGTAATTGATGTAGAAAAAAACCGTTGCCTTATTTGTGGTGAAGAACAAAAATAAAATTTCTAACACGCTGCAGCGAACGCGGTAACCCGCGTCGCTGAGCTTGGGCGTTGGGTTTTAACTATGGAAATGACAAATAAAAAGAAAATATGCATATTTTGTGGCGATAAGCCAGAAAGAAAAAACAAAGAACATGTAATACCAAAATGGTTAATTGAATTAACCGGGGACTCCAAAAGGGAAGCTTTTTTTGGTGGTAATGTGTCTAGGGAAAAAAGGGGGATTCGTATGTATTCATTTGATTCTTTTACATTCCCTGCATGCGAGAAATGCAACACTGAATTTGCAACTCTCGAAGGAGCAACTAAACCTATTGTTATCAAAATTCTTCAAAACGGCAGGATAGACAGTTGTGAAATAACTACATTTCTTGATTGGCTTGACAAAGCAAGAATTGGATTATGGCTAGCATTCTACTATTTGAACAAAAATTGGGCAGGAATATCCCCTAAATTTCACATCAAAACAAGAATTGGAACAAGGGATAGGTTTCTAATAATATATAAAACAAATTATAACTCAAGTGGAATCAATTTTATCGGAGCAGAAGGACTTAGCTTTCAACATAGTCCATCTTGTTTTGCTTTAATAATTAATAATCTTATTTTTTTCAATGTATCAACTTTCGACCTTTGTGACAGAAGATTAGGATTCCCATTTTCACAAAAGACAACTATGGCCAATAGGATACAAATAGAGATGGATATGGTTGAAGGTTTTCAAAGAGTATCTAACCCCGTAATGAGGCAAACATTTTTAACTAAAGGGATAATCCTCTTTCAGCCAATATTTAAAGAACAGATTAAAAACGCTGAAGGAAGGAAATTATACAATAATGAATATGTCAGAACTAACTCATTAAATTATGAAGAAGGAATTGGGAAAGTGTTTATAGAGAATAATGGTTCAACCCATCCTCTTTCTGCGAAAGATAAATTAAGCATAGTACCAGACAGACAACATGACTACCTGCGCTTTCTTCCGAAATTGTCGAAGATGACATTTGATTACCAGTTGCACTTGTTTCAAATGCCATCACCTGAAAATTTGTCAAGCGAAGAGAAAAAAGAATTTAAATTAAACATGAAGGCAATGAAACAATCTAATGAGACCTTTCTTAAAATAATTAATCAGCAAATAGCTAAAAAAACCCAACAGATATAAATACTTCTTGCATGCAAGTCCACACCGCAGTAAAATTGTCTTATAGCATTATAGAACCGCATAACATGCCTCCTTGTAAGAAGATGGTTGATAAAATATGCGTGCGCCTGTGCCCTTTGGGTACGCCCAGTGCGTACAGCATCCTTTAAATGGGATGATACTATAGCTTCAGCCTTAGTATCAAGCCCGATTTACAAGGGGGCCTTTATATTATCAAATCGCTACAGCGAACGGCTATCGCCGTCGCTGAGCTTGGACGTTATCTATAAATAGGATGAAATATTATGTCATTTGCAGATTATAATCAAGAAGAACTTGTTTCGATAAAATATGGATTAAATCTAATTGGTTGGCAAATAGATTTACGATTAACATCGGATGATGCTTCTTTTGTTAGCAAAATTGCGCATGAAGCTTTGGAATTACAAAACTCAAACAAACTTGATCCAGATAAAATTGATGAGCTGGCTTTAAGGGCTTATGAAAATATTGAGTTTCAAATAATGAATCCTCATGATAGAGCATCTATTATAACAAATCAGTATAAGTCTTCAGAATATTTGAAAGACCTAATAAATGCTATTGATGAAGCCCTGATTTGTTGGTATAGAGGGTATTACTTATCTGCTTCTTCAATCTTTTTTATAGTAATTGAAAGATGCATGAGAAAAATAGCAAATTGGGAAGAAGGGCATAGTGATATAACTTTTCCCCAATTAAAAAACGCCATAAGGAATCTTCCGCAATCAGATTCAAGAAATGAGGCTGAAATTATTTTAAATGTAATATATTCTAGATATGATGCAATGAATCCTACAGCATTTTTCTTCAATCGTCATAGTCTTTTGCATGGGATTAGGATAAACTCCAAATATGATGAAATGAATTGTGTGAGAATGATCAGACTCTTGGACTTAATAATAGAGTCGGAAGGCTTAGGTTATGGTGGAATAATAGACAATGAATATAAAATTCGAACTGACATATATCTTTCTTGTAAAAGAAATAAATTAGAAAATATGTTACTAACAAGTAGATAACGGCGAGGGCTGGGGCGATTTTTAGAAGGTTTTGAGAGTTTTCAAAGTTTTGTTTTATTTTCAAAGTTAGTGATAATTCTCCCCGCTGTAGGTGGGCTTGGTCGTTATATGTAAAAAGGAACAAGAAAATGAATATATCACAACGACAAGTAATCGCAAAAAAAATCAGCTCCACTGTTCGCATTCTTGAGTTACTTGGATTTGAATACACTGTTAACGACCCAAAGAATATAAGAGAAAAAGGCAATAAATCACCACGAGTCGTAAACGTAGATGTAGGCGAAAAAACCCCACTAAGAATTTACAATAGTAAGAACAAAAGGGACGGTTCTATTTTTGACAGTCGCTGAGCTTAGATGTTATATTTTTAATCCAACTCCGCACTCCGGACGGACAGGCAGAATGATGAATAAAGGATAATTGAATGGCGAGACTCACTGAACAGGAACGGCAGGAGATTGTCCGTTATATCGAAGCGGATAAGCCCCTGCCGGACAAATA
>QIMC01000064.1 GCA_003232185.1 Flammeovirgaceae bacterium
ACCGCATTGCAGTTGTGATTGACCATCTCTTTAAAATCTTTCTCTGCATGTTCGGGGTAGCTTATTCCGTAATAACTAACCCCTGTTTCTTTTACACTCATATTTTTTATTCCGTTCTTTATTATCGTTATCACTACTTCTGTTCAAAGTTTTTCCTTGCCTCGCCAACTAGATCAATAGCTTGCAAAATTGGATTTCTGAATTCTTCAATTGTTGGCATCCAAAAGGTTTGTAAAAATCCAAGCAACCGTTTATCATCAATATGTTTTCGGCAGAATTCTACCGTATTCCCGATACTCTTGGCATTATTCTGATCATTGCTGGCAGTAGGAATCTGATCATACCCTTCTGTTTCCAAATCGATATATGCTTTTACATAATTTTGGCGGTTTTCATCCATTTGCACCAAGTCAAAGTTTTCACCATAGTACCAATTACTTTGAACAACAGATTTCGGCATCATTTTAAAGAATTTTTCCGGGTGGTGCCATACATAATCTGACCATACCCACGGGCGGGCACCTTTCTTCGTTACTTCACCCAGATAGAAATACAAATCTCCCCACCATAAATCATTTTGCCTGAGTGCTATATAATCAAAATGCTTTTGATAAGAAGGAGTTTCTTCATCCATACCTAAATGAAAGAAACGAGGATTATCAAAAAGATCAATTGCTTCAGCGATGAGATCCTTGCATACCTCATAATACTTTTCTGAAGATAACATACGGGAATACTTTCCTAACCACGCATCATGCGTAGATGAAAAATTTAGCATAGGAATTGGTTCTATCCCCAATTTTCTGATCTTGCCTAACTCTTCGCGTAGGCGTTTTGGAGTCCATGAATTCCGTAAGGATATCTCCGGATGGCTGTCCCATAACACGGAATCATCCAAATTAATTACTACCATATTTACTCCCTGAATTGCCATTTTGCTTATGGCATCGTTCCAAAGAGACTCTTCGGGTTCAAATTCTTCCCTTAACCCATCACCCCACTTTGGTTTCAATATGCCAGATGCAAAATTAAATGACAAGTGCATAAGGCAGGCCCATATTCTATCATCGGATACCTTATGAACTATTGCCTCTGCCTTTAATATCTCAGGCATGGTGCTGAGTATTCCTGCAGCAGATAATTGTTTGATAAAAGTTCTTCTATAACTCATAGTATTAAGTGCTAGTTATTTTTTCAAATCGTCTAAATCGAAGTTTATTTGTCATCCGTATTAGGGAATAGAAAGCAATGAGGTACCAAAGAAAAAACAACAGGTTGCTTATATATTTTATATATTAAAATATCATTTTATTATGCAAAGTTCAAATAATTCTTGAATATCCAAAATATTTTATAAAATATTAGGCAGGTAGCCATACAGGATAAGTTTTGAATAACTCAACAATTTGGTTTAAGAATAAAATGTTGAGTTATTAGCACGAAAACATATTTTATATTATTGAATTAGGTTTACATTTGCATTTTACTGACGGACTTATGATACAAGTTATTCACAGAGCATTGGATATTTTAGAATTTATTGCCAAAGACCGTGAAAAAGAATTTGGATTAGGTGAGATAGCTGACAAGCTCAAATTAAACCATGGAACTTGTGCTAATATTATCAAAACATTGGTTAACAGGGGATATCTTGATCAACTCAGAAAAAAACAGGGGTACAAGCTGGGCCTCAAGGCATATTATCTTACAGGGAATTTTTCCAATAAAAGAGAGCTGTTGAAGGTTTCCAAAGAACCGGTAAAGAAACTTCGGGAGAAATTAAATGAGAGTTGTATCCTGGCTATTGTAAAAGACAACATGCGGGTTACTTTGCTAAAAGAACTGAGCACTCAGGAGTTACAAGTTATATCCAACGGAGAAGAAAAGGATGTCTATTTTACAGCGACCGGGAGGACAATTTTGGCCTGTATGAGCCAGAAGGAGCAAGAATTTTTTATTCAAAAATACGGTTTACCTAATGAAAAATGGGAAGAAGTAGGATGCAAAGACGATTTGATGAAAGAACTTGGTAAAATTAAAGAAAAGCAACTGGCCATTCATTTTGATGATGCACACATTGTTGGAGTTGGAACCCCCATATATAAAAATGATACAGTAATAGCAAGTTTGGGGGTTTGGGGGTCTATTTACCAGAGGTAAGATTTAATTATGCGTTCCAGGAATTGATTTTTTCTGAAATCAAAAAAGTAGCAAATCAAATAAGCGAAAAAATTGGCATGCTACAATCAAATTAATTACCAAGGGATTTTAAGTTTAAATTTCCACAACACTATTTTTAAAGTTCATAATGAACTCTGCAAAATCCTTTATAGGGGGGGATCTATGACCATTTTTATGATAGTAAATTTCGTGTCTTTCATTTCGTTAACTTATAAAAGGTTACGTGCCTTTGAATAAAGGGCACTGTGGTCACCGATTTTGGTTATCCTATGGTGGATAAATATGCGGAAGCTGAGGTAATTGTACATTGATGAATGGTACAGTGCCAGAATATGTGTTTGACTTAAATATTTATCGCCTTTTCGTATATTTGATATATGATCCAGGAAATTGAGAATTCTAAAGTTCAGCTTTATGCGGCCTGACCAATTGCCGAAATTGAGAAGTTTGTGAAAGATATGAGGATGATTTCAATAAATTCAATGGTGATTTCATGGCTAAACGAGCAGTTGAAAGAGTACGTAAACCTGAAATGATTCCCGCAACATATTCACAGGCTATTCCATCCTCTTGCCCACTATTTCCTGCCCAGCTTGAAATAAGGTCAGACTTTCTTGCAAGAATATGCCCCAATAGCCCTTGAGCAAAGTTGGAATACTCATAGGCAGAACCAACTTCCCGAATTGGTTAATAGGTTGAAATAAAGGAGTACAATTGGTCAACTGTATAATCGGAAAAGGGATTTTTGGGATTTTCCGGCTAAAATTGGATGGCATCCGTGGTAAACCTGAGGTATGATCAGCTAGAATCCCAAGGGTTATCTTATTTGAGCCCTTAACCGGTACCACTACTTGCTCAGGCAGGTATTGATCAATGGGATCATCAAGAGAAACCGTTCCCAGAATCACCTGTTGTGCCAATAGAATCCCTGTAAAGAATGATCGTACTCACGGTATCGCCCCAGCCATTAGCTGAAGTAAAGCCCGAATATACACTTTGAGTTCGAAAGTCAAATTCGAAATAATTCCACCAATTCCGTAGGTATTGCAAATCAAGTACTAAACCAAAAGAATTCAGTTATGAAGAGACTTATTTTAGCCATAGCAACTTTGACTTCTGTAGCTGTGCTACTGTATGCTGCGGACCATATTGAGGCTCCGGCAGTAACAGATACCAGTGCAGACATTACCGACTACTATGCATTTGAAAGCCCCGCCAACACCGAGAATTACGTTTTTGTAGGTAATACCCAGGGTTTATTAGCGCCTGGCGCTACTGGTGAGGCGGTATTCGACGAAAACCTTTTAATGGAATTCAATATCGACAATAATGGTGACAATGTTGAAGACCTGGTTATCCAATGTAGGGTAAAAAACGGGCAGTTGACAGTTTATGGCCCGGTAGCTCCTGGTAACCCTGGCTTGACCAGTGTCTTGGAGCGTAATGGGCCTATATCCATTACGGAAGTGACCGCCTACCAGGCAACTCCTATTATAGGTACTAATGCCGGCATCACTGTTTTTGCAGGACCCCGGGATGATCCTTTTTTTATGGATTTCGCACAATTCGGGGAAATTCTAGCTGGAAATGCTACCAGTTTCAACGACCCGGGAGCAGACACTTTTGCAGGTACTAATGTACTTTCAATTGTGGTAGAATTACCAAAGATTTCTTTGGGTGGAAATGCCCTGAATACCTGGCTGGAAACTAAAATCAAATCGAACTAAAAAGGACACTTAGAACATCATGAAAAAAATAACAAATATTCACATTTTGACCTTATTCGTGTTCTTTACCTGGACATTAATTACCAGTTGCGAAGAGGATGATGAAGCTCCGATAATGATGGTTATGGTGTCCGCCGATGCGGGAATGGACCAAACAGTAGAACCCACTGACAACGTGGCTTTGGATGCCTCGGGTTCCTCCGTAACCGGGGGAGGTTTGTTGACTTACAATTGGGAATTAAGTAGCACTCCTGCAGGCAGCAACACCAGTTTGACCGCTGCTCAAACCGAAAATGCTTCTTTTATCGCGGATGTGGCCGGGAATTATGTGGTCACTTTGACTATCACTTCAGGAACGGAAAGTGCTTCCGATATGGTTACAGTCAACGCCATTGAACCTCAATTTATTCAGGCTGATCAAATGGCCCGCCCGGCAATCAATACCGTGTTTGTAGAAACGGCTAGTAAAGATGTCTTTAATACTACCATACCATCTGAAATGGGAGCCATTTTTGCAGGTGCATTTCAAACCAGACTTTTGGCTTTAAATCCTGGCTATTCCACTAATGTGCTGGGATGGGATGCCGCTACCTTGGCAGGGGCATTGGCCACTGATGTTTTAAACTCCGATTTGACTACGTCCACAGCATTTGGAGCACTAAACGGCAGGTCATTAACAGACGATGTGATCACCACTGAGCTTACTCTGATCTTCGGAGGCCCAAATGGAACTGACAATGCAGGCTTGAGTGATGATCATGTGGATGCCAACGACAAGGAATTCTCAGTGACATTTCCCTACCTGGCAGAACCGCATTGAAAAACCAGAAAATACCCATTTATCAAGAAAGCAGGCAAGCTGGCTCCATCGGCCAGCCCCTGCTTCTTGAATTTATAATTATCACACATGAGGCATCAAATGATTAAATTACACAACTTAATAATATTAGCGGTAATCTGTAGTTGTCAGCAACAAATTGAAACTCCTATGGTAGACAGGAGCTACAAGCAGTATCTGTTTCAAACCAAAAAAGTAAACTATTCAGGCCACGAAGTTCAATTTTGGAATGACAAATTTCATAAACATCCGTCCTATTTATATCTCCTAAAAAGTGCTGGGTTATTATCTGGCCAATTTAAGCAGGATGGAAACATCACCCATCTTGTTAAATCGGATAGCCTCCTAAAACATGCCAATACTATTACTCAAAGTAGACAGGTAGGCATCTATCAAATGCTAGCATCCAATGCCATTACTCAACATGAATTTAAAAATGCACAACAGTATTTACAAAAGGCCTGGGATTTGGGAGAGAGCAAGCAGACCACCCTACTCATGACTTTTGATGTTGAAATGGAACTGGGTCAATATGAAACGGCTGGAAAATTACTAAATCGAGTAGCAAATAAATCTACGTTTGACTATTTGATGCGCTTGTCGAAATTAAAAGACCATCAAGGTGATTTGGGACAAGCCATAACCCTAATGGAACAAGCCTTCAACCGCATTAAAAATACCAGTAATAACCAGCTCTATTGCTGGGCGTTGTCTAATTTGGGAGATATGTACAGCCATCACGGGCATGTAAGAAAAGCCTACCATACTTACCTCAAGGTGCTGCGGAAAGATCCCGGCTATACTTATGCTTTAAAAGGTATTGCCTGGATCGCTTATTCACAGGACCGAAATCATATTTTCGCCTTGGAAATTTTACATTTCCTGAAAGCCAACTCTCAATTGCCTGATCTTTTGTTAATGGAGGCGGAAGTATCCGAATTCAAAGGTGATATAAGTATCAGCCGCAAACTGATAGACGAGTTCTATAGTAGAGCAACTGATCCTATTTATGGTGATATGTTTAATAAGTATTTGGTGCTAGTTTCTAGTGAAGTCTATAAAAACCATTCCCAGGCGGAGGTTATTGCCCGGATGGAGGTAACGGAAAGACCTACCCCGCAATCATATGATTTATTAGCCTGGAGTTATTTTAATAGCGGAGATGTTTTGAAAGCTAAACAAATTGCTGATAGCAAGCTGGCAGAACAAACCTTTGAGCCGGAAATACTATATCACCTGGGTGCTATTTACAAGGCCAGTGGTCAGCGCCGAAAAGGACATCAATACTTAAAGATGGCTTTGGAAAGTTCCTACGAACTGGGACCGGTCACTAGTACCAAGATCGAAAGGCTCATCAAAAATTAAAAACTTAATCTCTGCCTCCCACACTTGCGCGCAAGGCACAGGAAACTAAGCCTTTTCAATATTCAAATCAGACATTCCCTAAAACCTTCAACTCCTCCAGGGTTGGATTAATACTCCCGCCCTTAGGCTCTAAAGTAATAGCAAATGCATCGGCGGCAGCTATGGATTTCATTTCCAACAGTAGATTACCCCCATCTGGCAAATCAAATACTCCAGCATCAACGGGTTTACCATCTATTAATGCCCACAGTTGATATTGTTTATCGGTTGGTGGTTGTGGTAAGGACCCTGAACTCAAATAGACATTGGTATTCTCTTGACTCCAATACACAGAGGCCAGCGCCCCATCGCTACCTGTTGATTTCATGACAACTTTCTGATATTTTTCACTAACTATTATGGATAGATCTTTATTAGTTTGTTCTAGTTTGTAATTAGCTTGATCGAAGTTTTCCGCCAGCTGTTGATTCTGAGCTAGCAGGTTATTTAGTTGCTGCTCTGTTTCTTTTAACTGATTCCAGAGTTTTATTGAAACAGCGCTTGAAACCAAAGCTAAGGCCAAGGATGCCGCCACCAAGTAGGTTAGTCTCCGGTTATTAGGTTTATTCATGGGGATTACTTCATCATTGACATCTCCATGACCTGATGCCTTAATATTACCAATGATATTCTTTCGGACTGACTCCCGTGGTGTAACGGCTGTCTTTTGGGCTATCAATTCTAATGATTCCTCAATTCGCAGCATTTCCTGTTGGATCTCCGTATGATTAACCCTCATAGTCTCTACTCGCGTACTTTCTTCCTGGGACAATTGACCCAAAAGATAGGCTTCCAAAACACCCGATGCTATGTACTCTTGTAAATTCATATTAATACACCAGTTTCCTTAATTTTATCAAGGCAGATCTCATTCTGGTCTTTACAGTACCTAAGGGAATATTAAACTCGCGAGCAACTTCCGATTGTGTATACCCTCTAAAATATATGTGATCAACTATTAATCGCTGGTCTTCGTTGAGACTACTCAGCAGTTCACGAACTCCGATATCGTCCGAATATTGCTCTGTATATCGCTCACGATCAATGGTATATACGTTATTTGCAACGGCATCAGTTTTTTGATCCTCTTTATATTTTCGGGACCGGATTTTATCAATCGCCTGATTTCGAGCAATATTCAACATCCAGGTGAACAGCTTTCCCCTACTGGCATCGTATTGAGCGATTTTTTGCCAAAACGTAAGCATGACATCCTGGAGTACTTCTTCAGCTATATCATCAGATCTTACAATTCTAAGAATTACCCCGTATAAACTTGAGGCATAGTGATCGTAAAGATATCCAAACGATTTTGGATGTTGACGTTTAAGCAACGTCACAAGTTGATCTTCAGCAATATTGTTTTTGGAAGATGCGCTCACTTTACTAAATAACAGTCAAAATTTGATTAAATATACAGTAGGCAGGGTGTTACCGCAAGTGCAAATGAACAATTAAAAAAGGAAACCGTGAATTCGTTCCTCCTCCAGTAATACTTACGAATTCTGGGCATTCATAATTCTCCAAGGGAGTCTCCGAAGGAGTCCTTCGGGCCTTCGGACATAACTCCAATAGGCCTCCGGTGGCACCCTTGGAACACTGAATTTCATGTGCTATATTCATCGCTCCAAGCCTA
>QIMC01000029.1 GCA_003232185.1 Flammeovirgaceae bacterium
TCCCAAATAAACGGTTGGACTCCCAGGAATTGGTGGACCGTAAATCTTCCCTCCAGGAAGTAGCCAACGACATATAGTAAAAGGTGGGTGCCACTACCTCCCAGCATCCCTGCAATCACCCCAGCTTTGTTCATCCTTCTCCAGTATAGAGCCAGTGCCATAGGAATCAAAAAGCTTCCGGCCAAACCGCTACTGGCAAAAATAATCAGATTCTGTAGGTATTTTGGCGGATCAAGAATGGCAAAAAAGGCTGCTATTCCAACTGCCGCAGTAACCCCAAAGGTTAATTTTTTAAGTCGATTTTGGCTCACACCGGGGTTGATGTTGCGCTGATAAATATCCCTAACCAGCCCAGAAGAGACCATCAGCAAAAAACTGTCAACACTGGACATTATTGCTGCAAATGGCGCTGCCATAATTAATCCAGCCAACCAGGGTGATCCTGCAGATATGGACAGGTACTGTGCCAACTCCGGCATCACTCGATCAGAATTCATTTCCATCCCTGGCAGCAACACCCGGGCACAGCAAAAGATGATAACCAATGGAATATAGATAGCAGCATAATACACTGATATCATGATAATTGATTTTTTCAATACCGAGGAGCTCTTAAATGCCATCTGACGAACCATACTGGCAGGTTGGCCAGCTCCTGAGAATGCCCAAAACACGAAAAAACTCAGGGCCATCCCTATGGACAAAAACCCCACATCATTGTCCGGATCCGGTCCTGGAGCACTTACATATACTCCGGTTTCTCCAGCACCTGACTTATACTGGGCCCGATCGACCATCTCGAATCTAATTTCAACATCCATATTTCGTGCCTGAATCCTCGATTTTTCTGACGGGGTATTTATAATTAAAACTGGAATTACCTCACTCTCCATTGCTCCTTTACGAATGATAGTGGTTTCGCCGGAGCGCATCAGTTCGGTTTGGCCCTGATCATTACTCAATCTGTACCATTCACCCTTATTAATAACTAAATCCTGTGGAAGTGGGGTCGATATTTTAAAAAAGGCATCGCCATGGTCTGGGGGGATCATTTTTGCTACTTCCATGGTTGCTTTTTTTAGGCCGCCTACTTGATTCAATACCAAAAACAGCATAATTATCACCCCAATTACCATCACAACTCCTTGCATAACATCAGTCCAAACTACTGCCCGAAAGCCACCATAAACAGTATAAACCACCACAGTACCGGAAAAAACCACCAAACAGAGCAAATAACCAGGTGGCGTGTCTTGCAGAAACCATACATTTTCAGTCAAGACAGAGACAACCGTTACTGCCGATTGAAAAACTTGAGTGTCATCCAACAATGTGACCAGAATTTCACTACCTGCCTTGAATTGTGCAAGTAGATAAAAGAACATGAAAAATGTAAGTAGTGAGGTTGCGATCAGACCTACTGATGGGCTATCGAATCGTGCTCTAAGTACATCTGGAACAGTCACCGCATCTGCTTTACGAGCAACATAATTTATACGTTTAGCCAATAATGTTGTGGTCACCAATGGAACCATCATGTAGCTACCGATCCACAATGCAAGCACCCAACCATGGGTGTAAATTAAGGAAGGGAACCCCATGAAGGTTCCTCCTGATGCACTGGTAGCAGCAAAAGTCAATGCAAATGCCCAAACGCCCAAATTTCGACTTCCTAAAAAATACTCATTGACAAATTCTTTTTTTTGACGGACCCGGCTGGAGTACCAGGCTAGAAAAATCACCCCCAATAAATAAATGGCAAAAGTAATAAGCGCTGAATTGGTAGAAGGAAGCTCCATACTACCTGTCATTTAACCTTTGACTTGACACCAGTGGTTTTATCACTTTCATCCAGTGGGTCGTCTTTTACAATGAACACTGCAAAACCTATGGTTACAACAACAGCCAGTACCCAAGGCAAGCCTATACCCCAAAATATCCATTCAGGGATTCCCCCAACTGTAGAAAATGTTTCAGGACTATTATTGTATCCATAACTCATGGAATAGCCAATGACCCATGCAGCAAAAATTACCCAGGTGGCCAGTATTAAGTAAGTTTCTCGCAGGCTGTTTAGGTAAACTGAATTAAGCTGAGGATTGCTTTTCATAGTATTTCAATTAATTGGTTGATAATATAGTATATAATCTTTGACAATGTCCATATTTGAAATTGAAATAAGAAAAATGGAAAAAGACTACGCAATACAAATGGGGAGCTCCAATCTGCGTTTCGGACCTGGAGTGACTCGAGAAGTTGGTATGGACCTGGTGGACATGGCAATAAAACGAGTACTCTTAATGACCGATGCTAATCTGAGCGACTCTTTCCCCGTTCAAACAGCTATCGAGTCTCTTACCAAAAACGGTATTGAATTTGAAGTTTTCAATAAGGTGCGGGTTGAGCCAACCGATATTTCATTTAAGGAAGCTATTGCAGTGGCCCAGGAAGGAGAATATGAAGCATTTGTGGCGGTAGGTGGTGGTTCTACCATTGACACTGCCAAAGCTGCCAATTTATATGTTAGCTACCCCAATGATTTTCTTGCCTATGTAAATGCGCCAATTGGCCAGGGAAAGCCCGTTCCCGGGCCGGTTAAACCATTAATTGCTATCCCTACCACCGCTGGGACAGGCAGTGAGACCACAGGAGTGAGCATTTTCGATCTTACCGATCGTCATGTGAAGACTGGTATTGCACATAGATACCTCAAACCTACTCTGGCGCTGGTAGATCCTGAGAATACCCGCACCATGCCGCCGGTAGTAGCAGCATCTTCGGGCTTGGATGTTCTTTGTCATGCGCTGGAATCCTATACAGCCAAACCATTTAACCAACGTCCTCTTCCAGAGCGCCCAATTCTAAGACCTGCATATCAGGGAAGCAACCCCATAAGTGATATTTGGTCATTACGGGCCATCGAGTTGGTTTCTCAATATTTAATTCGTGCTTATCAGGATCCAGATGATATGGAAGCCAGATCAAACATGATCCTGGCTTCTAGTATGGCCGGCATGGGTTTTGGTAATGCCGGTGTTCATCTTTGTCATGGTATGTCCTACCCGGTATCTGGTATGGTACGTGATTTTTATCCTGATGGAATTAAAACTGATCATCCTTTAATTCCACATGGAATGTCAGTAGTACTCAATGCGCCGGCTGTCTTTCGATTTACCGGCTCCGCGTGTCCTGACCGTCATTTAAATGCCGCTAAACTGATGGGAGCTAACACATCCTCCATTGGCGATGAAATCGAAGATGCTGGTCCATTGTTAGCCAACGAGCTCATTAAAATCATGCAAGCATTGGATGTCCCCAATGGCTTGTCCGCGATTGGTTTTACTGAAGCAGATATCCCTGCATTGGTGGAGGGTACATTACCACAACATCGGGTAACCAAACTTTCACCTAGAGAGGCGAAAGCGGATGATCTCGCGATATTATTTAAAGATGCCATGCAATGGTGGTGAGCCAACTACAGACCGCTCCACCAAAAATAACCTATTGACCCACTTGGCTTAGTCACCCTTGTAGCACACACAATCAATTTCTACTTTACAATCTACCACCATGGTTGATTGCACACAGGCTCGGGCAGGTGCATGTTCTCCACCAAAGTACGTTCCATAGACTTTGTTAAAAGCCCAAAAATCACGAGAATCATCGAGCCACACTCCGCATCTAACCACGTGCTCTTTGCTGAAACCTGCTTCCTCGACGATAGCCAACATATTTTGAATGGCTTTATGCGATTGGCCAACAATGCCGGCATTCAGAATTTCACCATTGTCCATCGCAACTTGTCCAGACACATACAGCCATCCGTCGGCCTCTACAGCCCGGGCAAACGGCAAATTATGCCCTCCAAGTCCAGACTTCTCTGTGCCATACCTCTTTATATTACTCATTGGTTTTACTTTAATCTTATATAATTAAAAAATCTAGCTTGTTAAAGAGCTGATGTTAGTAAATATTTTGATCTATTTTCAAACCTAATCGAAATCAATTACATTACCAACAAGAATTATTGCTGTGCCAAAAATTAGAACCTGAAAGTCTCATGATTAATAGAAGAAGCCTACTGAAAAAAGTATCAACCATTCCTCTTTTAGGAGGATTAGTCGGTCTGGATTTAATTGCACAGAGTTCCGACAAAGCCATCACCCCCAGCATATTACCGATTAATAGAAACCTCTTTAAGGAATTGGGACTACGCACTTTTATCAATTGTGCCGGACCCATTACCTCCATGACCGGTTGTTTGATGCCCGAGCAAGTACTCGATACCATAAAGGCTACAGGCAATCAATATGTCGACTTGGACGATCTTCAGGACAAAGTAGGAGAACGGATCGCTGAATTATTGGAATGTGAATATGCTACTGTATCATCCGGATGTTTTGGGGCAATGACCATTGGCACTGCAGGCTTGATATCGGGTATGGACCAAAAGATTGTTGATCAATTGCCTGATACTACCGGCTTGAAGAATGAGGTGATCTTACAGGAATCACATATGGGCGGATATAGTCGTGCTATGACCAACGTTGGAGCGAAGTTAGTGCTGGTGAACACCTTAAAGGAATTAGAACAGGCCATCAATAACAAAACAGTGATGTTGTGGTTTCTTAACAAGGAAAACGGCAAAGGTGAGATCAAGCATGA
>QIMC01000357.1 GCA_003232185.1 Flammeovirgaceae bacterium
ATCTGAGACAGAATCGACAACCGAAAATACGGCAGAATTTGCCGTAATCACTTTAGGCATACGCAAATCCGTACCTTTTGTACAAGAGTTTATTAAAAAACCCCCCATCAAGATAAGCAAGAAATATTTTATATTTTTCATAATATTAATATTTTTATTATTTATTTATGATTAACATCCCAGAATATGTAATCCGTTGTAATGCTTCGTTGTTTCGGCGCATTAATGTTCAGATCCAACTCGGTATTAGGATAAGGGAATGCAACAACATAACCTCTTGAACTGGATGTTGGAACTGGTCCGTTACCATCAGGTCCTCCATCAGAAGGATCGGTGTTTGGATCAAACATAACGGGATAACCTGTTCTTCTATAATCAGTATATGAGTCAATACTAGACCCCCAGTGTTCTATCCATTTTTCGGTCATAATTAATTCGAATTTCTTATCCGTAGTTGTAGCCGCATCATAATCCGCCATAACCGCAGTAATATAACTAGTTACTGCAGGGGTACCAGATAAAAGTGGAATATTCTGGGTAGTAGCAGAACCTTTAATAATATTATCAATTAAACTGAACGAGGCAATTAAAGCATCTTCAAAAAGACCTTTTGGATCGCTGCCAACTCCTTGCTTAAGAGCCAACTCAGCCTTGATAAACAATTCGTCAGGATAAGTGATAAAACGCATAGGAGCATCACCAGCTGCATCTGAAGCTCCAAGTTTACCTGTAAACAAACCGTCATCATAGCGGCCACCACTCGGATAAAAGCCAACCATGGTAAATGTGCTTCTACCAGCCTGATCTCTGTTTATGCCATCACTACCAAAGTAAATCGAAATGAAACGACCGTCCCGATATTCAACTGGATTCTCGGGTTGACTGCCTACTTGGTTACACCAATAATAAGGTATACGGGGATCTGTAATATTAGTCAAAATATTAGGATTCATTCCATTTAGTATTTCGAAGAACCAAGGACTAATATAGGTGCTGATTTGCGATCCTGAATATTCATCTGCCATCCCCGGGTTTCTGTCATCAGGATTCGTATTAGTACCGAACCACATCATAAAGTCACCACCTTTCTCTATTAATTTTCCAGTTAATAAGGAATTGACAGCAGTTGCATCAAACATAGGCGTCAACCTTACCTGATTATATAATTTTAGCTTCAAAGTATTTGCTGCCCTTACCCACTTATCCATATCACCTTTATAAATAAGGTCATTATCTGATGGTTTTAATTCGTTGACTGAAGTCGAATTATTAATGTCAGCTATGCCTTCGTCAATCAATTTTAATAAAGAGGGGTAAATTTCTTTTCCTTGATCAAATACCGGTGCTTCAATCCCTACGGAGTCTGCTTGCGAATAAGGAATGCTTCCCCAAAGATCAACCATTTGACTATAAATATAGGCTTTTAGTATTTTAGCAACACCTACATATTGCATATAGTCCTTTTCCGTGCCTATTGAAATGATTTTATCCAAATCCGGAATTGGTCCGGAATAGAGAGCACCCCAATAAGTAATATCACCACCACTGATTCCATATTTATCCAGACTTTCTCTTGTTACAATCTGATGGATATAAACACCAGCCTTATAACCAAGATGTTGGTATCCTATTGAAAGATCACTGGCAATACTT
Source organism: Flammeovirgaceae bacterium (assembly GCA_003232185.1). Classification (GTDB taxonomy): domain Bacteria; phylum Bacteroidota; class Bacteroidia; order Cytophagales; family Cyclobacteriaceae; genus SZUA-3. The sequence goes on from QIMC01000357.1 coordinate 1,654, forward strand.
TCTTCAGCGCTTGGCAAAAGTAAATTCACTTTTGCGACAGTAGGTTGATCCGGGTTATTATTAATATCCAGCCAACCCTTTTGGCATCCGGCAAATAGCAAAACTATTGATAGAAGACTTATAAATTTAATATTTTTCATCATAATTATATTTTATATTATAAAGTAATTCTTAGATTAACACCATAACGTCTCACGGAAGGAGCGTTTGAGTATTCAATACCCTGTACGTTGCTATTGCCATATCCGTTAATTTCAGGGTCGAAATTAGTATACTTAGGAACATGAGGAGCATAAAACCACAGGTTATGGGCGGAAAATGTAATTGTAAGACCTGAAATAAAAATGTTAGCTAAAAGTTTCTTAGGAATTTGATAAGAAAGCGACACATTAGTTAATCTTAAAACCGTCGCGTCATAAACTCCCCATTCACTAGCTCCATTTATTGCAAAGGAATTACCAAAGTATAAATCATTTTCTGAAACTTGAGTAATATTTGGAATTTCTTTACCACTTGCATCCAAAAGTGGTTTACCAGTATTTGGATCACCGTAAAAACCAGGAATAATATAACTGTTTTCCCTGTCTTTCGTATCCTTAGTAACGCCACGACCTAATAAGGAAATAATAGAGTTTGAATAAAAGTCACCGCCGTGTGTATAATTAATTAAGAAATTTAAAGTAAAGCCTTTGTACGTAAACGTATTTGTAACACCTATCAAATAATCAGGATTTGGATTCCCAATGGTTGCAAGCTGATTCGATAGAATTAATAATCCTGTTTTAGGGTCAATGAGCAAATTACCACTACCATCTCTATAGTTAACACTACCTCTTAATATACCATAAGGTTGTCCAACTTCAAATACAGGTTCCGGATCACCAAATAACGCAGCGAGTATAACTCTTTTATTGCCTGCCGGTAATTGGGTAATCTCACTCACATTCTTAGTGAAAGTAGTATAAATGTTCCACCTAAATCCATCATTAAACTGAAGTGGAATAAGGTCTAAACCAATTTCCCATCCTGAATTTTTAATAGCACCAGCATTGGTATGAAAGAAATTATAACCTGAACTGGAAGGTATTTGAATAGTTACAATTTGATCAGACGTCTTTTTATTATACCAAGAAACATCTAATTTCACTCTGTTCTTAAAAAGCGCTATATCTGTACCAAATTCTAACTCTTTCGTAAATTCGGGAGTCAGATTAGGGTCTAATAAAGTATTTGACACAGTTTGGCCAGGAATACCCTTAAACGGAAAACTACCAGATCTTAACGGATAAATAGTATTAATTAGGTACGGGCCAGCATCACTACCAACTTTCGCCCATGATGCTCTTAGTTTCATAAAGCTAAGCGCACCATTTTCAATGCCAAGGGCTTTTGATAAAATAAATGATGCAGAAAATCCGGGGTAAAAATAACTTCTGTTTTGAACAGGAAGCGTAGATGATACGTCATTTCTACCGGTTAAGTTGATATACAAATAATGTTTAAAGCTAAACGACATATCGTAAAAAAAACCATATAATCTTCTTTTCGAATTGACACTACCATTAGGTGTAACACTAGCGGTGTTATCCATAGTGTAAATACCAGGAGCAATTAGCCCTTTACCAAAAATTGATTTTCTGTCAAGTACACGTTGGTTCAAACTCCAGCCCACGCTGGCATCCAAGCTAATATCTTTGGTTAAGTCCTTATTGAACATCACCATGAATGTAGCTTCAATCTCGTTTGTTCTGACATCATCATCGGTAAGTGCACCTTTTCCATCTTCCGCCCTTGACCCAATATCAATAATTTGTTGCCTTCTTTGAAAAAAAGTATTGGAGCCAAACAATGCTTTAGCCTTTAGGAAATCAGTTATCTGGTAGTGTAATCCAACGTTAAAAACCGTACGGTCGACCTTTGTTGTAATAGTATTGTGTTGCCATGACCAAAGAGGATTGTCGAATTGTCCCGGACCATTTGGAGTTAAATTTTCACCCGTAACAGGATCCACAATAGGCAAACTCATATTCCAAGTTCGATTTAACCATAACGTTCTTGCAAAAGAAGATGCTGTGCCCGGATCACTCGATTGGTTGTTTCCAAATTGACCTCCAATTTGAGTACTTTGTGTATAACCAAATGAACCATTAAGAACTAGACCTTTTAACACAACCGTGTTGCCACCAAAATTTACACTTTTTCTCTTAAATGAAGAATTTGGAATATATCCGTCATTGCCAAGTAATGAGGCGGTCATACTAACGTGTGTCTTTTCATTACCACCAGCAATAGTAATCGAATTGCTAGCTACGTGACCCGTTTTGAACAGACCAGAAACATTATTTGGTTGTGCAACATAAGGAACGCTATCTCCCATACTCGGAAAAGCCTTTCGATACATTGGCCAAGTTGGAATTGAATCCCTGGAATCAAAACGTGGACCCCAAGAGCCGTTGGCGTTTGAATATGCAAAATTAGAACCGGCACCATAAGTATTCTGGTAATCTGGCAGGCTTGAAATGTTTTCGTTAGCAAATCCTGAAGAAATTGTTATTTCAAGACCTTTTTTAATTGTCGCATTGCCTGATTTGGTTTCAATAACAACTACTCCATTAGAAGCACGTGAGCCATATAAAGCAGCAGCAGCAGCTCCTTTCAAAACAGTCATCGATTTAATATCGTTGGGGTCCAGCGTTGAAATTCCACTTGCATATGCACCACCACCAGAACTAAGATCCGATGTTGTAAAGTTATCATTACTATAAGGAACCCCATCGACTATAAACAATGGCTGATTATTTCCAAAGAAGGAAGAATTACCACGAATTGTGATCCTGGTAGATGAACCTGGAGCCCCACTTGAAGATGCAACATCAACACCCGCTACTTTACCAGCAAGACTTCTTATCATATCCGGCTGAACTTCTTGATCTTTCGTATTTTCTTTTACAGTAGTAACTGCATACCCAAGAGCTCTTTTCTGTCTTGAAATTCCCAA
>QIMC01000138.1 GCA_003232185.1 Flammeovirgaceae bacterium
TATTCCCCTGTTCACACTATCTTTGCAGCTTTAAATAAAAATTTATGAGTCAGTCAGAAGATAATCTATTAAAAAAGATCATTGGGCATGCCAAGGAATATGGTTTTATTTACCCATCCAGTGAGATTTATGATGGGCTGAGTGCAACCTATGATTATGGTCCTAATGGGGTAGAGTTAAAGAACCATTTAAAAAGATACTGGTGGGAGGCGATGGTACAGGCCAATCAGAATATCGTAGGACTTGATGCGGCGATCTTTATGCATCCCACCATCTGGAAGGCTTCCGGACACATTGATGCTTTTAACGATCCATTGATTGATAATAAAGACTCAAAAAAGAGGTACCGAGCAGATGTGTTGATTGAAGATTACCTGACTAAAATTGAGAACAAAATTGCCAAAGAAGAGTCCAAAGCTGCCAAAAGATTTGGCGAGGACTTTGATCTTGACCAGTTCAGGTCAACCAATCCCAGAGTACTAGCCTATAAGGAAAAAATTAACGCTATCACCCAAAGGTTAAAAGAGGCCTTGGAACAAAGTGCATTAAAGGACCTCAAATCGTTGATAGAGGAATTGGGAATAGCAGACCCGGTCTCAGGATCCAAAAACTGGACCGATGTCCGTCAGTTTAATCTTATGTTTTCAACCGAGCTGGGATCATTGTCTGGAGCGTCCAATAAAATCTACTTACGCCCGGAGACTGCTCAGGGCATATTTGTAAATTTCCTGAACGTGCAAAAATCGGGGAGAATGCGCATACCATTTGGTATTGCTCAAATCGGCAAAGCTTTTCGAAATGAGATTATTGCCAGACAGTTCATTTTTCGCATGAGGGAATTTGAGCAAATGGAGATGCAGTATTTTGTAAAACCGGGCGAAGAGCTGGATTGGTACCAACATTGGAAAGAGAAACGCATGAAATGGCATCAAACCCTGGGTTTGGGGCAGGATAATTACCGTTTTCATGATCATTTAAATCTTGCACACTACGCCAATGCAGCTTGTGATATAGAGTACCAATTTCCCATGGGATTTAAAGAATTGGAAGGAATTCATTCTCGTACGGACTTCGATCTAAAGGCTCATGAACAACATAGTGGTAAAAAATTGCAATTTTTTGACCCCATTGAGAACAAGAGTTATGTGCCGTTTGTGATAGAAACCTCCATTGGACTGGATCGATTGTTCTTAGCCTTGCTATCAAATTGCTACACTGAGGAAACTTTGGCAGATGGAAGCCAAAGAACGGTTGTAAAACTTCCTGCACCTTTGGCTCCAATAAAGGCAGCAATCCTTCCCTTGGTTAACAAGGATGGACTCTCAGAAAAGGCTCAGGAGTTATTCGAGCAATTGAAATTTCATCTTCTATGCCAGTATGATTCAAAAGATGCCATTGGTCGCCGTTATAGAAGACAGGATGCAATTGGAACACCTTATTGCGTCACTGTTGACCACCAAACGTTAGAGGACAATACTGTTACTATTAGAGACCGGGATTCCATGGAGCAAGAACGAGTATCGGTAACTAGTCTGACCTCGGTGTTGCAAGAAAAGTGTTCAATGGTACAACTTCTCAAGCAACTTTAGCTGATGGAGTGGGTACAACTTTTGTCAGGAACCGATGACAAGACTTCCGGGACATCGGATCGAAGCGCTTTTGAACGAGACTATGACCGGGTAGTATTTTCTTACCCTTTCAGGCGTTTACAAGACAAAACACAAGTATTCCCATTGCCAGAACAAGATTTCGTTCACACCAGGCTTACTCATAGCCTGGAAGTATCTAGTGTCGGCCGCTCATTGGGCAAGACTGTTGGAGAACAACTACAAGTACGATACCCTGAACTAACAAGTAACGGGATCAGTCAGTATGATTTTGGCGCAATTGTTTCTGCCGCTTGTTTAACCCACGATTTAGGAAATCCACCTTTCGGTCATACAGGCGAGAATGCTATTTCTGATTTTTTTAAATATCGTCCAGATGGTTTATTCTTTAAAGACCTGGTCAATGATGATGAATGGGAGGACCTGGTCAATTTTGAAGGAAATGCCCAGGGCTTCAGGATACTCACCAACAAAAAACATCAGGGCCTTAAACTCACGGACCCCACATTGGCAGCTTTCACAAAATACCCCCGGCAGAGTCGCCTGGAGCATCTTCAATCAAAAAGACGCAGTCAAAAAAAGTTTGGTTATTTCCAAACGGAAAAGGATGCGTTTAGGCGACTGGCGAGTAGGCTGGGTATGCATGAACTAGATCCTGGTGTGGCTTGGTGCCGTCATCCTTTGGCATTTTTGGTAGAGGCTGCTGATGATATCTGCTATCATATAATTGATTTGGAAGATGGATGTCGCTTGGGATTAGTAACAGAAAGCGAGACCATTTCTTTGTTCGCTGAAATTTTAGGAAATAAGTTCAAGCCATTAAAGTTAAAACAGATTGAAGGCAGAGATGAACGAATTGGTTTGATGCGGGCTGTTTCAATTGGATTACTAATAGATCAATGTGCTCAGATTTTTTTAGATAATGAGCCAGAGATACGCTCCGGTAAGTTCGATTTTGCATTGACAGATCTTATTCCAGCTAAGGACATACTAGGAGAAATAATTAAAGTGTCAGTTGAACGGCTGTATCGGTCCTCTTTGGTTCTGGAAATTGAAGCTGGTGGATTTGAGGTGTTGGGCGGGTTATTGGAATCCTATACGACCGCAACTTATAAATTTTTATTTCAAAAGGCTTCAATGTCCAGAAAGGAACAAACCGTGTATCGCTTGTTGCCAGTCGGCGTAAGAAACTCATTAGCTTCAGAAACTACTACTTATGGTATGCTTCGTCAGATACTGGATTACATTTCAGGGCTCACAGACCGGCATGCCATTGGGATGTACAGGAAAATGAAAGGGATGGCGTTACCGGGATCTGGCTGGCCGGGGCCATGAAAGATCCGCGCTGATGCGCGTCTCTTTCATGTCCAACACCGAACACTGATTAACGAAGTTGGTGTTTACTTCGGTGTTCAGCGTTCGGCGTTCGGCGTTTTTATTGTTAACTTTGTGCCTTATTAAATGTGGACTAAATTAGCTCATATCGTAATCAAGTTCCGGCTCATTCTCATCATTGCGGTGGGATTGGTTACCCTGTTTATGGCGGATCAGCTACAACACCTGGAGCTCTCGTATGATTTCGCCAAAGTAGTACCGGCCGATCATCCGGAGATGCTTTATTTCAAGAAGTTTAGGGAAACATTTGGTGAAGATGGGAACGTGATGGTGGTGGGAGTAGCTGATAGTGCTGTCTATGAACCCCTGAATTTTAAGCGATTTAAATTCATGAGTGATTACATTGAGAATATACCGGGAGTTATCGGGATAGTCTCATTGACTAATCTAAATCGTTTGGAAAAAGACGTTGAGCAAAAGACGTTTAATGCCGTGCCGATTTTTCCAACAATCCCAAGTGATAAAATACAACTCGACAGTTTACTAACCATTGCCCTACAACAACGAGTTTACAGTGACCATTTAGTTAATAAGGACAATGGTGCCATGCTGATGTTGGTCGCTTTGGACGAAAAAGTACTTCAAAGTGAAAAGCGTCAGAATGTAGTGGATGATGTCATGCATGCGGTGGACATTTATTCAAATGGCACCGGGATTCAGCTTCATGTTGGTGGCCTCCCTTTTTTGAGAAGTTATTTAACCTCGAAGGTCAAAGAAGAGCTGGATTTGTTCTTGATATTATCTGCGGTGGTAACGGCAATAATATTGTTCATTTTTTTTAGGTCCTGGAATGCAGTAGTATTTCCTATGATTGTTATTGGGATCATGGTGATTTGGACCATGGGGACACTTTCATTGTTCGGATATAAAATCACTTTATTAACCGGTTTATTGGGGCCTATAATAGTGGTCATTGGTATTCCAAATTCCATCTACCTACTAAATAAATACCACCAGGAGTACGAGCGACATGGGATGAAAATGTTAGCATTAAGTCGGGTGATACGCAAAATTGGGGTGGTTACCCTTATAACCAATTTCACCACAGCTGTAGGATTTGGTGTTTTGGCCTTCACCGATATTGCAATTTTAAAAGAGTTTGGTATTGTAGCAGGAATTAATATTCTTGCCACTTTTTTAGTAAGTATAATACTGTTGCCAGCGGTTTTCTCCTACCTGCCAGCACCTAGCCCGAGCCAGTTAAGACATTTAAATTTAAAAGGTCTTGATCGTATTTTGACCGGATTGGACCTTTTGGTTCACCGGCAAAAGTATTCAATTGTGGTGGTAAGTGTGGTGATTGTAGTAATTTTTCTAATTGGATTATCACGTTTGAATTCAGTTTCTTATATGGCTGATGATCTACCCAAAGGAAGTAGGGTTTGGGAGGACCTCCAGTTTTTTCAACAAAATTTTCACGGGGTCATGCCCCTTGAACTAGTGATCGATACTGGCAAGAAAAAAGGGAGCAGCAATTTAAATTTATTACGCAAAGTAGCTTCTTTCGAAAATTATGTGGAAAGGCATGAGGAAATATCATCGCCAATTTCAGTAACCAGCTTTGTTAAAGCTGCCAGACAAGCATTTTATAACAATAACCCAGCCTTTTATGACCTGCCAAACAATCAAGACAAGACCAACGGTATTTAAGAAATCAGGATGGCTACCGTGATCTGCTCGCATCACTGGTGGACTCCACGGGGCAACAGATACGGGTTTCAATGAAAGTGGCAGATATTGGTTCTGATCGAATGGATTCCCTGTTGCAATACAGTCTTCAACCCAAGATCGACTCATTGTTTGGTGATTCGGATGTTAAAGCCACATTTACCGGTACCACCCTGCTTTTTATCAAAGGCAATCAATTTTTGGTAGAGAACCTCAGGATCAGTTTAA
>QIMC01000215.1 GCA_003232185.1 Flammeovirgaceae bacterium
TCGAGTAGAGTTTGTGTCGCTTTAAATAGAGTTTCTTCTTATTTCTTTGTTTTACTCCTGAAACCAAAGAGAATGTCGAATAATATACCATTTGGTATATTAAAATATATTCATTTTGCTAGACCCCCTACCAGTCGTTCCATTTGCAACAAACAATCAGTAAGGAATTTGGCCTTGTTGTATATTTTCATTTGCATAATACCTCCTTCGATTAGACCCAGGAAAACCGTTGCATAGAATTCCGGGTCAATATTTTTATGGAATGCTCCCTTTTGAATTCCCTCATTAATGATGTAAATAAATGAGCGCCGGATATAATCAATTGAAGCTAAAACCTGCGCTCGCAGCACAGGATGCATGTCATCGGCTTCTGCTGCAGTATTTAACAACGGACAACCGCCACTTAATTCAGGCTCATACAAAAACCGACGGTAAAATTCGGTAATAGCAAAAAGTTTGTTCTTTGCCGTTTTCTGGGAAAGAGCACATGCCCTGATCTGGTCGAGTATGTGCTTGCTGTTGTATTCAAAAGCTGCGCTGGCTATTTCATCTTTATTTTCGAAATTTCCATAGATTCCACCTTTGGTTAGACCGGTGGCTTCAGTAATATCATGCATGGAAGTGCCCGAATAACCTTTCTTGTTAAATATTGGTGCAACCTTTTTTATAATAAAGCGCCTGGTACGGGCCGATTTCTTAAGTTTTAGCTCATTCATCTTATGGAACCTGGCTTAAGTTACATAAAATATACCGATTGGTTTAAAAATATTCAATAAGCAGGAAAACTTGAACTACCAACCGATAAAAGCTGTTTATAGTTTGCAGCTACGGACTAATGCGTTTTTTTGTTACTTTTGCGTCTTAGAATTCTCCATTAATCAAAATAGATATCCTTGTGGAAGAAACTGTGTCCAATGATTTAAAAAGAAAACACCAGGAAAAAATCAAGGAGGTGTTTAATGAAGTAGGCAAAGTAGTGGTTGGGCAGGACTATATGATCAACCGTTTGCTTATAGGTTTATTTACACAAGGACACATTCTATTGGAGGGTGTTCCCGGTTTGGCCAAAACTTTGACGGTAAATACACTTGCCCGTGTATTGCATTTAGACTTTCAGCGCATCCAGTTTACGCCTGATCTATTACCTGCTGATTTGATAGGAACCATGATCTACAATCAGCAAAAAGGAGATTTTGAAGTCAAAAAGGGCCCAATATTTTCAAATATTATATTGGCAGACGAAGTAAACAGATCGCCTGCGAAAGTCCAATCAGCCTTATTGGAGTCTATGCAGGAAAAACAGGTCACCATCGGCGAAACAACCTTTAATTTAGATCGACCATTTTTAGTTATGGCTACTCAGAACCCGGTGGAGCAGGAAGGAACCTATCCATTACCTGAGGCACAGGTGGATCGATTCATGATGAAGGTAAATGTGGATTATCCGACTAAGAAGCAAGAACTGGAGATTATGCTTCGCATGTCCGATATGAATTTCAATGATGAAGTAAGTCCCATACTTAAAAAGGAAGATATTTTTGCCATTCGCAATGAAATCAACCAGGTGAACTTAAGCAGTTCATTAGCACAGTATATTGTGGAGCTTGTTTTTGCTACCCGAGATCCGGAAGCGTATGGAATGCCCCAACTTAGCAGCTATATCCAATTTGGAGCTTCCCCAAGGGCCAGCATCAACCTAAACCTGGCTTCAAAGGCGGTAGCCTTTTTCGATAATCGCGAGTATGTGTTGCCTGAGGACATAAAAGATGTTGCATTGGACGTTATGAGTCATCGACTGCTGCTGAATTATGAAGCAGAGGCTGATGGTATTTCCTCCCAGGAAATTCTAAAAGAGATACTGAACAAAGTACCTATTAATCAATAAGCCGGTTTCTGGTTACTTGTTTCCTCAGGGAGGGTCGTGGCATCATTGTACCACTAAAAATCGCCTTCACATTTATACAACCACCACAAATCATTAACTTGTGATCATGCCTAAATCTGTATTGATTACCGGAGCTTCAGGGTTGGTGGGAACCAGATTAACCGAGGTATTGCTGATAAATGGATATCAGGTATCACATCTGGGTCGTTACAAAACTTCTAAAAAGTCAGTAAAATCCTACATCTGGGATATTAGCAAAGGATTTATCGAGGAGGAGGCACTGGAAAGTGCTAATATTGTAGTGCACCTGGCTGGTGCCGGAGTCGCTGACAAAAGGTGGACAAAAAAAAGGAAAGAGGAGATTTTGCAAAGTCGGGTGGATTCAACGCGATTACTTTTTAATAAACTAGCTTCCATTGTCAGCCCTTGTGAGGTATTCATATCGGCTTCGGCAACAGGTATTTATGGATTGAATACAGGAGACATCTGGCTTAGTGAAAAATCCCCGGTTGGGGACGGATATTTAGCCGAAGTAACCCGGCGCTGGGAGCAGGAAATTACCAGGATACAAGAACTAAAATTGAGGGTGATAACGTTAAGAGTAGGCATAGTACTGAGTAATAGAGGTGGAGCTTTGCCAAAACTTGCCCAAACAGTTCGATGGCAGCTAGGTGCAGCTTTAGGTACAGGCAAACAGTATATGAGTTGGATACACATTGATGATCTTTGTCAGATAATCAATAAAGCCATAGTCGATACTGATCTAGCTGGAATCTTTAATGCGGTTGCTCCGAATGCTGTCACCAATGAGGAGTTTACCAGTAAAATGGCACAGGTCATGAAAAAACATTTATGGCTGCCGGCAGTACCTGCTTGGGTACTAAAAGTTATGCTGGGAGAGATGGCGGAATTGGTGTTGGGTGGAAACCGGGTTTCATCCAAAAAGATCCAATCCATGGGATATGAATTCAATTATACGGAAGTGCTGCCGGCATTGAACAGACTGTTGGGGGAGGAACAATAGAAAAATTTGGAAAATGGGACAAAGAAGGTTAAAAACAGAAGCAGATAAAGAGAGAGAAGATTTTCAGCTAATTGAAGCAGAAAATCGCATCAGAAAGGCCTTTAAGGATCGAGATTGGAATGAAATTAAAAGTTCTGATGCCTGGGTGATATTTAAAGTAATGGCCGAGTTTGTCGAGGGGTTTGAAAAAATGTCTAAGATTGGACCTTGTGTTACAGTATTTGGTTCAGCAAGGACCAAGCCGGATGAGACTTATTACAAGATGGCCGAAGAAATTGCTGCAAAACTGGTCAGGCACGGGTATGGGGTAATAACTGGTGGTGGCCCCGGAATCATGGAAGCGGCAAACAAAGGAGCAAAAAGCGAAAAAGGGAAATCTGTAGGATTAAATATTGATCTCCCTTTCGAACAGGGAGGGAATATCTATATTGACCCGGATAAAATGATCAGCTTCGATTACTTTTTTGTGCGGAAAGTCATGTTTGTTAAATACTCTCAGGGATTTATTGTAATGCCTGGTGGTTTTGGTACTTTGGATGAATTATTTGAGGCCATAACCTTAATCCAGACTAAAAAGATCGGTCAATTTCCTATTGTATTGGTAGGGAAAAAGTATTGGCAGGGTTTATTGGATTGGGTAAAAGGTACACTACTGGAACAAGAACAAACGATAAGCCCGCAGGACCTGGATTTATTTAACATAGTAGAAACACCTTCAGAGGCAGTAAAAATAATAGACGATTTTTATTCACAGTACTTGCTTACTCCAAACTTTTAAATGTTTAAACAAGCCCCGCTTATACTGTCAGTTACTTCGATAATACTGGTTATGGTATTATTTTACCTGATGGATCAGCCTGTGACTGGAGATCCGGTCCGTCCAGTAACTGAGGAGTTTTATATACCTACAGAAATGGTAGTCCCCGGAGAAACTGTAACCATAGAGATCCCTGACAGTCTTTCCTTTTCTGGTGAGGATATTCCAATGAACATATTGGATGTCAGAGAACGACTTGACCGTGAGTTGCATATCAATAAGTACTGGCACAACAATTCTATTTTTATAGTTAAAAGGGCCAATCGCTGGTTACCTCAAATCGAGAAGATTCTTGAGGAAGAGGGAGTACCCGATGATTTTAAGTACCTGACGGTTATTGAAAGCGGTTTGCTGAATGTCACCTCCCCGGCAAATGCCGTAGGTTTTTGGCAATTCCTCAAGCCTACAGCCCGCGAGCTGGGGCTCAAAGTAACTAAAGAAGTTGATGAGCGATACCATCCCTTAAAATCAACCCGGGCAGCATGCAAATATCTGAAAAAGTCTTACGCTAAATTTGGTAGTTGGACCTTGGCCGCCGCGTCCTATAATATGGGTGTCAGGGGGCTTAATAACAGATTAGAAGAGCAGCGGGTAAATTCTTATTTTGATTTGCTGCTAAATGAGGAGACCTCCCGGTATGTCTTCCGCGCGTTAGCTGCCAAAGAATTGCTCACCCATCCAGATAAATATGGCTTTGAGATCCCTGAAGAGCATCTTTATGCACAAGAAAAACTAAGGGAAATTGAAGTTTCACAATCCATAGATGATTTGGTAGCGTTTGCTCAGGACTATGGGATCAACTACAAGATCTTAAAAAAGCACAACCCCTGGCTACGACGCAAATCACTAACTATTAAGCACAGAGAAAGTTATATTATTTCTATTCCGGCAAATACTG
>QIMC01000060.1 GCA_003232185.1 Flammeovirgaceae bacterium
CTGTTGGCATCAGGGTTGGATGATAAATTTGAAAAACAGTTAGCTGAGTTATCCCCCCAAATAGCCCTCAGGAAGGATTTAGATGATAATGACTATAAAACGGCATTAAAAACCGCAGATGTTCACTTTGGTCAAATTAGTATTGAAAATTTTGCCCTAACTGAAAATCTTAGCTGGGTACAAAGTATTTCGGCCGGGGTGGAGCACCAGCTGTACTCTGATTTTGCTTCCTCTGAAGTGGTACTCACCAATGCCAAAGGGTGCTATGCTCCGGCTATTGCCGAACATGTAATTGGGTTGTTATTTTCGCTCACTCGAAAGATTGGCAGCCAAATCAGGAACATGAGTCAGCATCGTTGGGGTGGATCCGGGAACCAGATTGAGATGAAAAACTTAACCATGGGAATCGTAGGGTTCGGGGGTATCGGGCGCCAGGTAGCCCGCCGCGCCAGGGCCACCATGGATATGAGGATAGTGGCTGCGGATATCCAGGGGTACTACCAGGAACAGATTGGTGATATCTGCGATGAATTACATTATGCTGATGCCCAAGGCTTAAACCAACTGCTGGAGCAGTCTGATGTGGTGGTATGTGCCGTACCACACACTCCTTTGAGTGAAAACATGCTTGGAGCGGCTCAGTTTGAACAAATGAAACCAGGCGCCTATTTCATCAATATATCCAGAGGAAAAGTGGTTGATACCAATGCACTACTGGCAGCATTGAAATCAGGGCGTCTGAGTGGTGTTGGTTTAGACGTTACCAACCCGGAGCCTTTACCTTCAGACCACCCCCTATGGGACCTTGAAAATGTTACCATCACCTCCCACATTTCCGGCCGATCACAGCATTCATGGGAGAGATTACAAAAGGTTTTCGTCGAGAATGTCAAGCGTTATATTAATGGTTATCCCCTGGTAAATTTGGTAGACAAGCAAGCCGGATATTAGTTTATTACCCTGGCTAAATGCCAACCTGACAATTACACAGGACACTGGGTCAATATTGCTTAATCGGATTTAATCCATATATTGATTCGTCTGGTTTCAAAACACTCAATAAACCCATCAATGATATGAGTAATCACTTCACCCCTATTATCACTTTACTTACTGCATTGATACTGATCATTGGTTGTCAACCAGATTCCAAAAAGGATAAAATTGAAGAAACCACCAAAGAAAAGGATCGCAATATGGGTGGCCTTGGGCTCCCCAGGGGAATAGTGGTAAATTCTGATGATGTGGCCCCGGGATATATCCTCTTTAGCCCCACCAATTCATCATCCAGCTATCTGATCAATCGAACCGGGGAAGTGGTTCATGAATGGAAAGGCAATTTTCGGTCTGGTTTATCATCTTATCTGACAGACAAAGGATCAATGTTTCGCATTGCCCAGGATCCTGACTTTCCGCTTTATCATGGCGGCGGCAATGCCGGACGGATCCAGGAGTTCAACTGGGAAGGGGATATGACCTGGGATATGGAAATTGCTTCTGAAGAACACCTGTCGCATCATGACATCGAACTGCTGCCGAATGGAAATGTTTTGGCAATTGCCTGGGAGGCTAAGAGTGAAGCGGAGGTGCTAGCTGCTGGAAGAGACCCTGAGTTTACCCCAAAAGATGGACTTTGGCCGGATAAAGTAATTGAAATAGAGCCAACCCGACCAAGGGGCGGCAAAATAGTATGGAAATGGCACATGTGGGACCATTTGATCCAGGACCGGGATCCGGATTTGCCGAATTATGGAACCCCATCAGAGCATCCGGAACTTTTGTATATCAATGCCTCCGCGGAGAAACCAGAACCCATGCATCCCGACACGCTCATCGCTAAAAGGCGTATAAATCGAGTACATCGAAATGCTACCACCGATTCAGACGACAGCGATGTTTATCACTTAAATGCCATCGATTATAATGCCGACCTGGATCAAATAGCGGTCAGTTCCTATTCCTTAGGGGAAATTTTTATAATCGATCACAGTACCACCACCGAGGAAGCTGCCGGTCATAAAGGAGGTAGATGGGGTAAAGGTGGCGATTACCTGTACCGTTGGGGCAATCCGGAAAATTATCAGCGAGGGGATTCTACCAACAGGCGATTATTTAGTCAACACGATGTAAGATGGGTTGAAAAAGGAAAGCCAGGCGAAGGAAATCTCACGATTTATAACAACGACATTCCGGGAAGACCTGACAGTATGAATTACTCCGCAATATTTGAAATATTGCCACCAATCGATACTCAAGGGAATTACATCATACCGGAGCAAGGGGCTATCGGACCAGAAAAGCTAATATGGAGTTATGTAGCTGAGGATACCGTCTCTTTTTATGGCAGTTTCATTTCTGGTGCTCACCGATTAGAAAACGGGAACACATTTATTACTTGTGGACCAGGAGGTCGATTTTTTGAGGTGACCCCTGATAGTGACATCGTCTGGGAGTACTGGAATCCTTACCGGGGCGATGTCCGCGAACCGAATGGCGACCCCAGACGAGTAGGAGATCTTCCCTATACTATATTTAGAGCAACGTTTATTCCAGAAAATCACCCCGCTTTCGTAGGCAAGGAATTAATATCCATGGATCCCCAACCTGAAGTATACCTACATCCAGATGAAGAAGAAAACTGATCACGCCGTGTCTGGAAGCGGCAAGCCGACGGACGATGGAAGTTTGTTTGGGACTAATACCCGCGAAGTACAAATGATTTAACATTACCGAACCATTACCATAATTGAACATACAGAATGAAAGACAAGTCAAATAGAAATGACAAAACATTAGGCGTGGGTTGTCCAATAACCCGTCGGGATTTTATTGGCTCTACCCTTATTGGTACCGGAGCCGCTTTGCTAAATGGATGTACTCCTAAAGAACAACTGAATTTGATTGAAAAGTCAAATATAGCTGATCCCTGGACCGGCTATGGGGGTGTAGGAGATTATTCCACATCCAATGGAAACACTAAAAGTGTAATGGACGCTGCTCATCTAATTCGAGATGGTAAAAGTGCCAAAATGGTAGCCAACGCAAAACCTACCGGAGAGCAGTTTGACATGGTTGTAATTGGTGGAGGGTTTTCCGGTTTAGGAGCGGCGTATCAATTTCATGCCAAAGCTGAAGGTAAAACATGCCTGATCCTGGATAATCACCCTGTTTTTGGTGGTGAAGCAAAGGAGAATGAATTTCAGGTGAAAGGCCATCGATTGTTTGGTCCTCAGGGGTCCAATGGGTTTATGCCACCAGTTGGTAACAACACGCTTTCCGAAGAAGTTTGGAAAGCTGTTGGGGTACCAATGAACTATGAATTCGCGGATGATAACCAAGACTTCGGTATGCGAGTAGCACATGACAGTTACGAAGCCATGTTCTGGGGGGAGAAAAAACTCGACGTCGGCCATTTATTCCAAAAAAATCAAAAGTATCAATGGCAAAAGAATATTTGGGATGATGACCTCTCGCGAACTCCCTGGTCTGCGGATCTCAAAAGAGATTTATTGAAAGCATTCAACGGTAAGGATACGGCTCATTCAACGGAAGGTCTTGGCCCTTGGCTGGATAGTATGACTTATCAGAACTACCTGGAAAAAGAACTCGGCTTACACCCAGGTGTAGGAGAACATATGGATCCGGTTATGGCCATCTCAAGTTATGGGTTTAGCAGTGATGTGATATCTGCTTATGGTGCCTACTTACTCCAACTTCCTGGTATGAATGGGTATTTTAAGGCGGACACATTCGATTTCGAATCAGCTAAATTTATGAGTTTCCCAGGAGGAAACACCACCTATGCGAGATATATTGTAAACCATTTAATCCCTGGGGTATTCCCAAATAGCAGTTTCGAAAAGATCGCTCATGGTGGAATCAATTTCGACGCATTGGATAAACCAGGGAATGCAACCAGAATAAGACTTAGCTCAACAGCCCTGGATGTGCGACATAAATCTGATGGGGTCGAAATAACTTATCTATGTAATGGCAAAGCCGAAAAAATTTCCGCAAAATCGGTGGTAATGGCAACAGGAGGCTGGGTGTCTAGAAATATTGTTCAAAACTTACCTGAAAACATTGAATCCAGCTACCGTCAATTTAATCACGCTCCGGTTCTGGTGGTAAATGTTGCACTCAACAATTGGAAGTTTTTAGAGAAACTTGGATTTGCAGCCGCCAGGTGGTATGATGGTTTTGGGTTTTTCGGAAGTATTAGGTCCCCGATGAAAGTTGGTAACAAAACGGCTCCTTATGATCCCAGTAAGCCAATGGTCATGACGTTTTATGTACCTTTCTATGCCCGGGGTCAGAGCATAAAAGCACAAGGGGCAATAGGCAGAGCACAGCTGTTCAATAAAAGCTATCTGGACTATGAACGAGAAATCAGAAATCATATGAATCAAATTTTCGGATCAGCAGGTTTTGATGCAAAAAGAGATATTGCTGGCATCATTTTGAACCGATGGGGTCATGCTTATGTAGCCCCGCAACCCGGTTTTTATTTCGGAGGAAGTGATGGCAAGGGATTAGCAGCTCCTATAAAAAAAGGATTTGATGGTATTTACTTTGGTCACTCTGAGCTTGGGGCCAGAATGAACTATACAAACGCTATCGCTGAAGGAGGAAGAGCTGGAGCGCAGGCAGCTCAGGCAGCCATCTCTTGAAACACTGTTCTTTCTTTTATAAAGGTTATTCTTTTCTTTCTATCGGCAGTATATTTCCATAGGTCAAACAACGCCAGGCCCACTCAGCAGGTCCAAAGCGATACTTTCCAAGCCACCATTTACTAAAAACTATTTGTATCCCAAAAAGTAACAGACTAAGCAACACGCAAAAACTTGAGCCCACTTTACCCAACAAGCCAAATCCAATCCCATAGAAAATCAGGATAAGTAACAGGCTTTGTGACAGATAATTGGTAAGTGCCATTCGGCCTACCGG
>QIMC01000257.1 GCA_003232185.1 Flammeovirgaceae bacterium
TGGGGAGATTCAATCATACAGCAATACATCTTCAGATTATGAGGAGCAGTTGTTGTTGTTTGAACAGTCCTACCTTTCTATTGCCAATTTACCCTCGGCGGAGTTGGAGTCTCTGCTGGATGTTGACCCTGATATACGAACCGATCCCCATCTAAACCACCAGGAGTTTATTCTATTGAAGAGGTTATTTGACCAACTGTACCAGGAAGTAAAAGGGAAGGCAGACTATTATCAGGAGATTACCAGAAATCTCATTATCCAATTGCTCTATCTGCTTAAAAGGAAAAACAATGGGTTATTGAAATCTCCAAAGTGTTCAAGGAAAGAACAGATTTATAATGAATTCAGTGTTTTGATAGAACTGGATTTTCGGTTAAAACGGTCTGTTGGTGAGTATGCTGAGCTACTCGGTATTTCGGCAAAACACCTAAGTGAAACTGTTAAATTAGTCACCAAACAACCTGCTCTATACTTCATCCAGGAACGAGTGATCGATGAATCCAGGTATTTACTGATACATACTGGACTTAGCGTCAAACAAATAGCCAGTAAGCTGAACTTCGATACTGCTTCTCATTTTGTTAGATTCTTTAAAAACCTTACAGGGGTGACTCCATTAAAATATAGAATATTGATACAATAAGTATAATATGGTATTAAATCATAATAATATTCAAAATAAATATATAAAATACGTGTAAATGTTTAAAAAATGACCGCAATAAACTTCAAAGGCTTGACCCTCGCACTGGTTTCGCTACTGGTGATTGGATTAATTGCCAACTGTAAACGCTCCGAGGATCTAGCGGATTTGATATTTATAAATGGGAAAGTAATTACCATGGACAACACCTTTGCTATTGCTAGTGCCATTGCCATCAAAGGAAGCCACATTCTGGCGGTAGGCAGTAATAAAGAAGTGACGGCCTTAGCAGGAGTCAATACCAAAATCATCGATTTAGCAGGTAAAAGCGTAATTCCCGGATTGATTGATGCCCACACTCACATGGACGGGGCTGCAATCAGTGAGCTTTACCAATCCATTCCGGCTGTTACTAATGTTGATGATGTACTTAAGGCAGTTTCTGAAAAAACGAAAGTCCTTGAAAAGGGAACATGGATTGTAATTCCAAAACTATTTTCAACACGACTTATTGAATTGCATTGGCCCTCAAAGGATGAATTGGATCAGGTAGCACCGGATCACCCGGTTTTCCTGGATGGAAGCTATGCAGCAATGGTAAATTCCTACGCATTAAACGCTTCGGGTATTAATAAGGACACGCACGATAAAGGGGTATTGGTTGATGAGCAAAGTGGTGAGCCAACAGGCATTATCCGTCGTTCTTCTTTTAAATTACTCAATAGAAAAGCTGATCCAATTCCCAGCCGTAGTGAAAGACTAGATGCTGTTGTCGCCTTAATGGGAAGATATAACCAGGTTGGAATTACCAGTGTAAACATTCGATACGCGAAACCGGCCGATATATTGTTTTATCAGGATATTGTCAATCAAGGTAGAAGTAGCGTACGAACAAATTTGACTTTTCACCAAAGCACTCTTGGCATAGAGAATGATGATCCAATGGATGTTGTCCGTAAAAAGATTTTGGCACTGGGGTTCAATACAGGGTATGGCAATGAATGGGTTCGGGTTGGTCCGTTGAAGTGGCAGATTGATGGAGGGATTTTAACTGGTACTGCTTATTTGCGGGAACCATGGGCGAAATACTTCCCAGAGCGGGTAAAGGATATATTTGGTATAACCGATCCTGAATATGATGGTGTACCGCAAATTACCAAAGAGAAATTAGCCTCGTTTATATCTCTGTCGGAGGAGCTTGGTTGGGATTTTACTGCTCATTGTACCGGAGGTGCAGGGGTAGACTTAATGCTGGATGCGTATGATCAGGTACGTAAACTCAATCCTGCAACCGACAGACATTTTTCAATAATTCATGGCAACTTTTATACTCCTGAGTCTATTAAGAAAATGAAAAGACTGAGGGTGTATGCGGATATGCAGCCAGCGTGGTTTTATAAGGATGCTGATGCAATACAATACCTGTTAGGTGACAATTGGTTGCAATCATTTCATCCATATCGGTCTATGTTTGAAGCTGAAATTGTGGTAAATGGAGGTTCTGACCATATGGTAAAACTTGACTCTTATACTTCGGTAAACCCATACAATCCCTTTCTTGCCATGTGGTCGGTAATTACCAGAAAGACAGAAAGGGGTTCAACATTAGTTCCCAATGAAGCTATTTCCAGAATGCAGGCACTAACCATGTACACCATTAATAATGCCTATCTTACTTCTGAACAAGCTATCAAAGGATCTCTCGAAGCAGGTAAACTTGCGGATTTGGCAGTAATTTCAAAAGATTTTTTGACTTGTCCTGTAAATGAAATTAAAAATATTCATGCTGAGATCACTGTAACCGGCGGTAATATTGTATTCCAAAAATATGGATCAGCTGATAAACTTTGATCAGGGACAAGGCGAGAGCATGACTTGGTGGACTGGTTGGTATCGGTGGTAATACCAACTGCCTGGAAGTGGTCCTAAATTCAAAAAGAATATTGGCGCTTATAAACAAAACCTTATTGAGTGCTTCATCAATAAGTTATAATAAAGGTGAAGAAGTATTAAAGACGGCAATTAATCACTATATTTTGTCGCCACTGGAGTCTCTGTCTGAGGAAATAAATACAATTTGTACACAGGTGGCTATAAAAGTCCCCACCATTAATTTAGTAAAATGAATATTGAAATATCCACAACCAAACAAGAACTAGGTCGGCAGGCAGCTGCATTGGGTGCTAAACTAATTCGAGAGGCAATAATACGTCAAGGTAAAGCAAACATAATAGTCGCTACCGGAGCTTCGCAATTTGAAATGTTATCGGCATTAGTAGAGGAAGAAATTGATTGGTCAAAGGTAAATGGATTTCATCTGGATGAGTACATTGGTCTGCCTAATGATCACCCGGCTTCATTCCGAAAGTATTTAAAAGAAAGATTTGTTGACAAAGTAAAACCTCAAAACTTTTACTATGTAGATGGGGAAAAAGACCCGGATGAAGAGTGTACAAGGTTGGGTGACATAATGGAAAAACATCCTATAGATGTGGCTTTTGTAGGTATAGGAGAAAATGCACATCTGGCATTTAATGATCCACCCGCTGATTTTCAAACAAAAGTATCTTTTCTGGCAGTGAGTCTTGACGATGCATGCAGGGCTCAGCAGTTCAATGAAGGTTGGTTTAAGCAGTTATCTGAAGTGCCTAAACAAGCTATTAGCATGTCAATTCACCAAATATTAGAGTCAAAACATATTATCTGCTCTGTTCCTGACCAGCGGAAATCAGATGCCGTATCTAAAGCACTCTATGGGGCGGTATCCCCAGAAATACCAGCTTCAATACTTCAAAATCACCCAAGCACTTTCTTTTTTCTAGACCAGGAGTCTGCATCGCTTATTCCACAATCCTAAAGTAATGAACAATAAATTCGTAAAAAAACTGCTTATCGCTCTGGGAACGGTAGGTCCAGGATTGTTCCTCATCGCCTATAATATAGGTACTGGGAGTATTATTACTATGGCCAAGGCCGGAGCTGACTATGGTATGTCTCTTTTCTGGGCTTTGGTACTGTCTGTTATTTTTACCTATGTGCTTATGGTTGCCTATGGGCAGGTGACCTTAGTTAGCGGAAACACCGCTCTTAACAACATAAAGAACCATATTCCACGGGTAGGAAAAGTGCTTGCTATTTATATAATGATTGCCATGATCATCGGGGAAATTCTGGCCTTGATGGGTATTATGGGGATTGTATCGGATCTGTTACAGGAGGCTATCCGGATGCTTACCAATGGAGCCATGGTGAGTACTATGGTGATCACCATTATTCTGATTGTCTTATTTATCCTGCTCTTATGGCATGGCCGCTATCAAATTTTTGAGAAAATATTAACCGTACTGGTATTGTTAATGGCATTTTGTTTTCTCTATGTATTCTTCGCGGTGAAACCGGACTTTGGAGAAATTCTAAACGGTATGATACCTCGGATTCCCAGCGAGCCCGGGGCTTTAGGCTTAATTGCTGCCATGGCTGGGACTACTTGTTCAGCTGCCGTTTTTATCGTTAGAAGTATTGTGGTTTCTGAAAAAGGATGGGGCATTGAGAACCTAAAGACTGAGAAAAGAGACGCATTTGTATCCGCATTTATGATGTTGTTTCTCAGTGGAGTGATTATGGCGGTAGCTGCGGGAACACTACACGTAATGGGACTTCACGTTACAGATACGCTTGATCTGATTCAACTATTCGAACCTATTGGGGGAAAGGTAGCGGCATTTATTCTCATAGCTGGAATTACCGGCGCGGCTCTGTCGACAATATTTCCAATTGTTCTTATTGCCCCCTGGCTTATTGCCGATTACACCTCCAGACCAAGGGATATCAAGTCTCCTTTGTTCCGGATTCTAGGAATCGCAGGTTTGTTTTTCGGATTAGGTTTGCAGTTTATTGATGAACGTGATGATATTTTCCCAGGCATTTCAGGCATTAATCCTACCGGCTGTTACCATTCCGATTCTCTATTTAATTAATAAAAAATCACTAATGAATGAGTATAAAGCCACGGCAAGAATGAACTTCGGAATAGTTTGTGTGCTGATTTTCGGTATCATTACCAGTTATTTCGCGGTAGTTGAATTGATGTTGTAACTAAATGTAGAGCAACTAATAATGAGTAGTTGGAATTTCGGTATCGTAGGAGCAGGCTTAATAGCTGATTTCCATGCCAGGGCCATAGGTGACATTCCCGGAGCCAGGGTGGTGGGATTTTGTGATAATGGGTCCGGAAGAGCAGAAATACTGGCTAAGAAATATCAGGCAGTTGTCTTTAATGATTACCGGGATTTAATAAGTAGCCACGACATTAACATCATTGCGGTGGCTACCCCCAGCGGCTTTCATCTGGAACCAACAGTCTTTGCTGCCTCACAAGCCAAACATGTAATTTGTGAAAAGCCATTGGAGGTCACTCTGGAGCGCATTGATAAAATGATTGAAGCTCATGAGCGATCGGGTACCTATCTGGGCGGAATTTTTCCTTATCGTTATAATGCTAGCTTTGAGGTCTTAAAAAAAGCCGTAGACCAGGGGCGGTTTGGAACTATATCGTTTGCAGGAGTTCATGTGCCATGGTGGAGAAATGATCAGTACTACCAGGATAGTTGGCACGGAACCTGGAAATTGGATGGAGGGGGGGCTTTAATGAATCAGTCTATTCATATGATAGACTATTTGCTTGCTCTGATGGGTCCTGTAAGAGATGTGCAAGGGTATACTGATCATCTGGGTCACCCAGAGATTGAGGCTGAAGATACTGGTGTGGCCATATTGAGATTTGAGAATCATGCTCTGGGATTGATATATGGTACAACCGCATCATTTCCAGGACAGTTTAGAAGATTGCAGATCACCGGAACCAATGGTACTGTAGTCCAGGAAGAAGACAGTTTTAAGATGTGGGACTTCCGTGAAGAAAGAGAGGAAGATGAAATGATTCGTCAGCAATTCAGCGGAATACATGGTGGTGGCGGGGTATCTGATCCGGGGGCCATACCTTATGAAAACCATACAGAGAACATAAAGGATTTTCTGCACGCCATAGAAAATAATCAGCCTTTTTCTATCGATGGCCGTGAAGCCAGGAAGGCCGTTGAATTGATCCTAAGGATCTATGGAAGATAATGACTAACTAAAATTACCGCCATCTTGTATATTGATCTCCAAGCAAAAATTAAAAAGTTAATCAGGGTTTTTTTTGTTTTATTATTCCCTGTTGTACAATTAATTTCTGCGGGCTGCACCGCCCCGGGGGAGTCGTCAGGAACAATTGATA
>QIMC01000288.1 GCA_003232185.1 Flammeovirgaceae bacterium
ATTGAATTCAATAGCAACTCTTATGGAACACCTGGAATTATTTTTAGGCCGCTTACATCCCTTAATAGTTCATTTCCCCATTGGATTGTTGGCTATCGCTCTATTAATGGAGTTATTTACCATTGGCGGCCGACGGCCGGGGCTGAGGGAGGGAATCAACTGGATGGTATACATAGGAGCCCTTTTCGCTGTTTTAGCAGCTATTTTGGGGTGGTTTTTACGCACTTTCGACGACTATTCAGGCGAGCTGGTTGAATTACACCAAATTTTAGGAATTGTAACTGCGGTACTATCCGCAACCACAGCCCTGGTATTATGGGAAACCACCAAAGGAAGGTGGACGCAACTTATTATCTACAGAATAACATTGACGGCAACGGTTGTTGCCTTAGTTATTACCAGTCATTTGGGTGCCAGCCTTACTCATGGAGTTGATTTTCTTTCCAGTGCATGGCAAAACAAGATAGATTTGTATGACAATACTAACTCTCTTGCTCTTTTGGCTGAGTTTCAACATTTGGATTCCCTTACAGAAACCCAACAAGATCAACTTAACCTGGAAGTACGGGCCATATTCGCACATAATTGTTACCAGTGTCACAGTGAGCACAAGCAAAAAGGTGAACTGGTATTGGAACACAAACGAGGGGTATACAAGGGTGGAAAATCAGGCAAAGTAATCGTAGCGGGGGCTCCCGATGAAAGTGAAATGTATCGACGAATCTCCCTGCCAACCAATCATGATGATGTCATGCCCAAGAAAGGCAAGGTTTTGAAAGACAATGAGATCGCCTTGATAAAACTGTGGATCGATAAAGGAGCGTACTGGGCAGATCGGGCACTTGAGGTATTTCCTGAAGCGCCTCTGGCTCTGACCAAACCAAGCCTTCCTCAACTGGAAGGAGATCATGAACATCCTGTAGATAGGTTGATGCATGCCTACTTTCAACAACACGATATAGAATGGCCCGCATTGGTAGATGACCGCACGTTTATCAGAAGAGCATATTTGGATATCATTGGTCTATTGCCCAAGCCTGAATATTTGCAGAAATTCGTGCTCGACAGGGATGACAACAAAAGAAATAAACTGATTGATGACCTATTAGATGACCATCATAACTATACCCAGCATTGGTTGAGCTTTTGGAATGACCTGTTGCGAAACGATTATTCCGGTACCGGATATAGTACCGGTGGACGAAAACAAATCACCCATTGGTTGTACACTTCCCTGGTTGAGAATAAGCCTTACAATTTAATGGTGAAAGAGCTGATGAATCCTACCGAGGAATCGGAGGGCTTTATCAAGGGGATAAAATGGCGTGGAGTAGTAAATGCCAGTCAAACCACGGAAATGCAGGCAGCCCAAAATATCAGTCAATCCCTGATGGGCATGAACCTGAAATGTGCTTCATGTCACAATAGTTTTGTAAGCAATCTGTCCCTGGATCAAGCCTATGGGTTTGCCTCGGTATTTGCTGATTCCCCGCTTGAACTGAACCGTTGCGATATGCCACTGGGCAAAATGGCTAAGGTTGAGTTTCTATACACCGAACTGGGTTCAGTGGAGGCAGCAACTTTAAAAGAGCGGTTGTCAAAACTGTCCGAAGTAATGGTAAAGCGGGATAATGGCCGACTGTATCGCACCATAACCAATCGTATCTGGAAGCAACTTCTGGGTAGAGGTATTATTGAACCTACGGACGAGATGGATGGCACCCCGTGGAACAACGATTTATTGGATTGGCTGGCTACAGATTTTATTGACTCCGGACATGACCTTAAACATTTGATCCGATTGATCATGACCTCTAAGGCTTATCAATTACCCACTGTTAATTATAAAGAGGTTGCTGAAATAGTGAGCGACCAGTATGCGTTTAAAGGCCCCGTGATCAGGAGGCTAAGTGCTGAGCAATTTTCAGACGCAGTGAGCCAGATAATTGCACCGGTATATCATGCTACTGCTTATAGCCCCACCACTGAAAATATATCTACAGATAGAATATGGCATAGAGAAATAAAATTTGATCGGGATGTCTTACCAGAACCCGGCGTTCGCTACTTCCGCTATACGTTCACTTTACCAAATCAAGAGGTAAAACTCGCCAGACTGTTGATTTCAGTGGATCATTCGCATACGCTTTATATCAATGGGAAAAGCGTCTCTCAAGGAACTGATTGGAGAAAAGTGGACAAGTTGGACGTTGGTGGATTTCTCAATAAGGGTAAGAATATTATAGCCATAAAAGGAAGTAATGAGGGAAAAATAGCCAATCCGGCTGGGGTATTACTAGCTATGAAGGTTCTGTACGAAAAGGATAAAGAAATTTTAATTAGTTCTGGAGTAGACTGGAAAAGCACAGCTGTTCAACCACCGACGAGTTGGAATACCCTGGAATTCAATGATGAAGATTGGATACAAGTGCGTAATTATGGCTCCAAACATTGGGACCGGCTGGTGAACTTAACATTTGAAGACCACGGGCACACATTTGCCAGGGCCAGCCTGGTAAGACAGCACCCCTTTATGAAACTATTGGGCAGGCCCACCAGGGAAAATGTAACTACATCTCGAAATCAGCAAGCCACTTTATTACAGGCTCTGGAGTTAACCAATGGGGAATATTTTAATAACATTTTGGATGAAGGCGCGGACTTATGGTATGAAAAATTCGGAAACGACAGGGATATCATTGCCGACGCCCTTTATCAACAATCATTTGGAAGGAGTCCCTCAAAACAAGAACGTCAATTGGTGGTTAACGCCTTAGGGGAACCAATCAATAAAGAAGCCCTTCAAGATGTTTTTTGGGCTACAGTACTTTCACCGGAGTTCCAGTTTATATTTTAATCGGAGTTAAATGAAACCATATTTGATCAATTCACGCAGGGACTTTCTAAAGAAAATGGGTGCTGCCAGTCTGACCGCTGCCGGCACCACAATTCCCATGACCAGTTTCCTAAGCTCATGTGTAGGCACACCTATTATTCCTTCCTCAGCTGATACCGTCATTTTACTTTGGATGGCTGGAGGAATGGCCCATACTGAAACCTTCGATCCCAAGACCTATGCTCCATACCAAAAGGGTATTGAAAGCAAAAAGGTGCTTAGCACCTTTCCAAAAGTTCCAACTGTAGTAGATGACCTGTATTTCTCTGAGGGCTTAAGTGCCATAGGAGGAGTAATGGACAAGGGAGCCATCATACGCTCTTATAGATCAGGCGACCTCGGGTTTATTCTACATACCAGACATCAATACCATTGGCATACCTGCTACGAACCACCTCAAACGGTACAAGCACCTCATATCGGTGCCTGGATCGCCAAGGAAAAAGGCGCATTAAATGCTGTTATCCCTCCATTTATTGCCATGGGCCAACGGTTCACTGTGGGGGAAGCTGAAGAACTCAAAGCATTCCACTCAGCGGGTTTCCTGGGCAGTGAACACGGCCCCTTCCTTATCCCCGATCCTTCCACCGGGCTAGAGAGCGTACAACCGCCTAAGGGAATGTCGTTCAAGCGGTTTGAAGCTCGATATAAGCTCTACAAAGAGCTGGCTAACAAAAGCAAAATAATGAGCGGCGGCAGCGATTACCAAAAAGAGTCCCTGATGCGTTCAATGGAGCAGTCTTATCGATTGCTCAACTCACCGGAGGCACAAGTATTTGATCTATCTCAAGAGCCCAAAGAGACGTATGAAGCTTACAATACCGGAAGATTCGGCCTGGGCTGTTTGTTAGCCAAAAGGCTGGCCATGAATGGCGGAAGATTCATCAGTATCTCAACTGAGTATGAGCCGTTTTTGGGATGGGACACCCATGAAAACGGGCACATGCGTGCGAAAAAAATGAAAGAGTTGATCGATCGACCCATCGCTCAGTTAATCAGAGACCTGGATCAATCCGGGCACCTTGACCGCACCCTGATCATACTGGCCAGTGAGTTTAGCCGTGATGCAATTTTGGAAGGCCGGCCAGGAGAAAAAGTCAAAGATCAGGTAGATCAACCTGATATAATTGAAGATGAAAAATTCTATGGCATGCATCGACACTTTACTGATGGGAGTTCTATATTAATGTGGGGTGGCGGTATTAAAAAGGGGTTGGTCTATGGTAAAACCGCAGATGAACGACCCTGTTCATCCATTGAAAACACCGTAATAATTGATCAGGTTCATCAATCGATCTATCACGCATTGGGCATGCACCCTGAAACACACTATACCATTGAAGGCCGGCCTTTTTATACCACTCCTGATGGACAGGGAAAACCAGTTCTTGATTTGTTTGCCTAAAAAATCGGTCCCGGCTCAGGATCCGAATAAACCGAAGGGGACCCGAACAGGACAGGTACTTTCATTCCACTAGTTCAAACCTTCCGAATGAGCTCGCAACATGAAAATCCGGCTCCTCCGTCTCCGGGTCAATCCAACTGATCCAATGAAATTCCGCCTGGTCTCCCTGAAGTTGAGTACAGCGTCCACGGTACAACCCAG
>QIMC01000050.1 GCA_003232185.1 Flammeovirgaceae bacterium
TCTTTTCAGTCTACCGAATTATCAGTCTTTTTCGGACTCTGTCTTGTGAGTTAATGTTCATTCTTGCACTATCGTCCTTTTGCATAACCGCTAACTCCGATTTATGCTCAAGTCCAAGGTCTATGGGAAATTAAAAAGTCACTATTGGGGATCAAATCATGACTCCCCTTGCCAAGTGGACCAGAATCAACAGCGATTTTACTTATCAGCCGGAAATGGATGGTTGCAAAATTCTGAGGGGCATTGGACGTTTGAGGAAAGCTTAATACAATTTCAATCGGATCGAAGGATACTGGCCGGGTTCTTTTGATCAATTCTTCTTATCTGCAGTAAGATTGTGATTAAAAGGGTCATGATAGTCACCCCAATAGCCACCAGGAAATTTAATATATTAATGTCAATCCGATAGACGAAATTTTCCAACCACTTTTCCATCACATACCAGGTCAATGGCAATGCAATGAATATTCCAACTGCTGCCAGATACAAAAAGTGCTTACTTAATAATAAAGTGATGGATGACAGACTGGCTCCTAGTACCTTCCTAATGGCCAATTCATTTTCTCTGGTTTGCAATGCGTAAGTAAACAATCCAAAGATTCCCATAAATGCTATAACAATGGCCAAGGCTGAAAAAAAATAAATCAACCTCAACTGCTTTTGTTCAGCTTCATAGGTTTTTTGATACAACACATCCACAAAAGCATGGTCCATGTAAAATTCCGGAAAATGATCGCTCCAGATATCTTGTATTGCTGCTACCTGGTCACTCATGTCTTTGCCTGATAGCTTTATTAAAATATTATGGGTCCAAACTGGTTCTACAATCATTACCAATGGTTCAATACTACTTCTCAGGCTTTCCTGGTGGAAATCCTCAATAACGCCCACCACCGGCCCACGCTGTAACTGAATGCCAGCTATGTTCCAGCTAAATTGTTTGCCCAAGGCATCGTCTGGTGTTTCCCATCCTATTACTGCAAGTGCCGCTTGATTTATTATATATTCTCTGGGTTGGCTTTGAAGGTAATTGATCAGATCCTCCCTGGCTCCAGGAACTTCATTCACCGAATGGAAGTTTCTTCCGGCTAGTAACTTAATACCCATCACCTCGATGAAGTCCTCATCCACAATCTGAGCATCCATCACCGGTGGAGTATCATATATCATGCCTTGGGCATAGATCGGGCCTGTATCTCTTATTTCTGTTGATGGCACTTGCATGGCAGCGGTTACACCATTTACAAAAGATAATTTGTTTAGCTGTTCTTTGATCAGACGGTATTTGTTTTTTACGGGATTAGTGACATCCAAAATGGCCAGAACCTGATCTTTGTCAAATCCCAACTTTTTCTCTGTAAGATATTGAAATTGTGACCTGGTGATTAAAGTACTGCTTATTAAAGTAATGCAAAGGATCAGCTGCAAAGCCACCAGCAGATTTTTGGCACTAATTATATTCCTGGAAGACCCAATGGCAACTTTACCTTTTATAGATGCAACGACAGGTTGGCTGGTTAATACCAGGGCTGGAAAAATACCGGCTAATATCGCTACCAGTAGTATGGTTATTCCCGCAATGATGAAAAGATGGAAAACTGAAAATGCAATGGGGGTAAAATCTTGAAATAAAGAAATGAATATATAGACCAAAATAATCGCCAGTATACCACTAAGAATACTCTTTATACATGATGTTATAAAGAAATAGGATATGAGATGGTGCCTGGGAGACCCAAGTACTTTCCTTACCCCAACCTCTGGTAATTTTTGTAGTGATTGGGCTGCGTTCATGTTGATATAATTGATAGTGGACATGATTAGAACAATTCCGCCCACCACCATAAACAACCACAAATGAGACTTTTTGCCATTTAATTTGATCTCTCTGGCCAGATCTGAATTGAGGTGTATGGAAGCAATACTTTGTAATGGAAGTGTAACGGTAGCAACGTCCTCTTCGGTGGCTTGTTTCTGAATAAACGATGAAATCCGGTTTCCCAGGGAGGGTAAATCCGGGGAGTGGTGCAATAAGATATAGATATAAGCCCAACCGGTTCGTTCTTTTTCCGATGAAAATGAAGTGAGTAGATTTACCGGTAAATGGGTGTTGGAAGGCAGGTCTTCTATCACTCCGGTAACAGTGAATATCTCTTTGTTTGACTCAAAATTGTCAATGATGGCAATCTCTTTTCCCATTGGATCTTGGCAACCAAAGAATGTATTAGCCATTTTTTGGGTAAGTACAATAGAATATGGCCGCGCCAGGGCAGTCTTAGGATCGCCTTGGAGCAAATTGAAATCAAATACTTCGAAAACATCGCGGTCCACAGAATAGGCGTGACTTACTTTATAATTTTCATTGGCTATCTGAATAAGACGCGGGTAATAATTTTGGAACCGGATGAAATGTTTAATTTCAGGAACGTCAGTAGAGAGGCTGTTTACCCAATCTCGGTTGACTCTGGCCCAATGGACATCATAGTCATTGTCCTGTACATGCATGGTCACCCGAAAAACTCGATCGGCTTTAGTATGCATGTTTTCGTAACTCAACTCACTAATTATGAAGAGTCCGATATAAAAAGTAATGCCCAGACCAATAGCTAAGCCTGCAATATCCATGAATGAGAAGAATTTATTTCTTCTCAAGGTTCTGAAAGCAATTTTGAAATTGTGACCAGCCATTTTCTAGCTTTAATTCTTATAAAACTAATGATTGACTGTTAGTTAAAAAAGTTAATATGCAGATAGAGTGAGGATATGGTTCTGGATTTATAATTCCAAATACTGCTGTATTGCTAATGTCTTTTTGGGACAAGGGTATCTATTGATCAATTTGAACCGACGTTCGTTCGTTTTCGAACGAATTTGCACGCCTTCGTACGGATATATGAACCAAAATTGTTTCAAACGACTCATTATCACTTGGCATACTTATTGAACTGGTTGACGAAATAATATGCTAATTAATCACTATGCTATGTATCAGAGCTATTTCAAAATCGGCTGGCGAAACCTTCTCAAACACAAAGGGTATTCTTTAATTAATATCGGTGGGCTGGCAGTAGGCATGGCGGTTGCTATGTTGATTGGCTTATGGGTTTGGGATGAGTTGTCTTTTAACAAGCACCACGAAAATTACCAAGGAATTGCTGCGGTGATGCAAAACCTAACCTATGAAGGAGAAATTGAGACAAACTCCAGCCAATCTATGCAATTGGGACCTGAACTCCGCAGTAGTTATAGAAGTTACTTTAAGCATGTCGTAATGTCCTCCTTTCCCAAAAGCCCCATCTTGTCTTTTGAGGAAAAAGCACTTACGAAAACCGGTTATTTTATGGAAGCAGAAGCTCCGGAAATGTTAACCCTGAAAATGCTGAAAGGGACCCGAGCTGGCTTGCAAAGTCGTAATTCCATTTTACTATCTGAATCAACTGCTTATGCCTTATTTGGAGAAGAGGATCCCATTAATAAGGTCTTAAAGATTGACACTCAATTTGATGTAAAGGTTACCGGCGTTTATGTGGATTTACCTGACAATTCTTCTTTTAATGACTTACGTTTCATTGCACCATTAGATTTGTTAGTAAAGAAAGGGAATATGAATTTAGGGTGGGTCAATAACTGGTTAGAGGTTTTCGTACAACTAGAAGAAAATGTTGATATGGGAACGGCATCAATGGCGATTAAAGACGCTAAACTAAATAATGTTGGTCAGGACCTGGCAAAGTTTAAACCCGAACTCTTCCTTCATCCAATGTCAAAATGGCGTTTGCATTCTGATTTTGAAAACGGTGTAAGTACCGGAGGCCATATTAAATTTATCCGACTTTTTGGTATTATAGGCATTTTCGTACTGTTATTGGCCTGTATAAACTTTATGAATCTAAGCACCGCACGTTCTCAAAAACGTGCTAAAGAAGTGGGAGTTCGTAAAGTGGTTGGCTCTGCTCGCAGTCAACTTATTAGTCAATTTTTCAGCGAGTCACTACTCATTGTGTCCCTGGCTTTCATTTTGTCAGTGCTCTTTGTGCAACTTGCTTTACCATGGTTTAATGAAGTTGCAAATAAGAAAATTAGCATTCTATGGTCCAATCATTGGTTATGGTTATACAGTCTTGGCATTATTTTTATTACTGCTTTGATATCGGGAAGCTATCCCGCCATTTATTTATCGGCATTCAGACCCATTAAAGTATTGAAAGGTGTATTTCAGATCGGGCGTTATGCTTCCATTCCCCGCAAAGCACTGGTTATTATTCAGTTTACAGTTTCTATAACCCTTATTATTGGGACCATCCTAGTCTATCAACAGATTCAGTTTGCCAAAGACCGCCCAATTGGATATGAACGGAATGGCTTAGTCTTTATTCCTATGAAAACTGAAGAGGTAAAAAAACATTATGATGCACTACGTAATGATTTGCTTACTAACGGCGCCATTTTGGAAGTGGCCAAGTCGGAATGTGCCGTTACTAATATGT
>QIMC01000205.1 GCA_003232185.1 Flammeovirgaceae bacterium
CCATTCTGGTAGGTGATGCTTAATGCCACACCATCGAATTTCAACTCACAGAAATACTGGTAATTTGAGTGATCAAGTAGTTTCAGTACTCTTGCATCAAACTCACGCAATTCCTCCACAGAATACGTATTACCCAGAGAAAGCATGGGATATTTGTGTGTTACATTAGCAAAGTTTTTTGTTACTGTGCCGCCCACTCTTTGTGTAGGCGAATAGTCATACTTGAATTTTGGAAAGTCTGTTTCAAGCTGGTTTAATTCCTTAAGCAGCAGATCAAATTCATAGTCACTTATTTCAGAGACATCTTGCTGATAGTATAGATCATTGTAATGATTGATCTTATCTATCAATGTTTCTATCTGATCCTTAGCTGCTTGCTGGTTCATCTATTTATGAATCCTCTTTGCTTTTGTCCTTGCCGGGACGGTACAAATTATTATCATGATTGATGTCTGCCATCTGTCTATCCGGGTCGATTTCTAAAGATTCAATTTCATCCAATGGCCTTGGTAGTAGCAGATCATAGCTGGGATTGGTCCAGGGCCAGGCCTCCGCTATCTTCATTTTATCTTCAAGTGGTTTATGCCCGCGCATAATACGCAATGGAATGTTTATGTTTTCCCAACTGCCATCTTTATATATTACTCTTAGGTCAATGGGCATAATCATTCCTCCAGATCGATTTAAGGTGATCAAGGTGCTGTTTGCGTTTCTGCTCACAGATAAAATACTGTAATCGATGGTTTTGATAGAATTAATCCAATATTCAAAGTACCAGTCCAATTCAAGGCCAGATTCTTTCTCCATTACCCGTTTAAAATCATCAGGTTCGGGGTGTTTGAACTTCCATTCATTATAGTACCGCAACATGCCTGATCGGAAATGTTGATTGCCGATAATGTAACTCAACTGTCTCAGAAATACCGACCCTTTGCTGTATGCAGCGGCACCATAGGCTCGATTAAAGTTAAAATGATCGGCATGGGTAGATAATGGCTCCTCTTTTCCACTGTTTACCAAATTAAAATATGCATCGAAATGATTTATTTGTGGGTGTGGAAGGGTGTTTTGTGCATACAGGTAATCCATTACCTCGGCCATGGCAAAAGTGGTAAACCCTTCATCCATCCAGGCAAAACGACTTTCATTGGTTGCTAATACCAACTGATACCATGAATGTATCAATTCATGGACAGTTACTCCAACCAGGCTACGAAGCGGGCGTTTCCCGGTAATAAGTGTTGCCATTGGGTATTCCATTCCACCATCACCTCCCTGTACTATGCTGTATTTCTGATATGGATAGTTTCCGAAATATTTGCTCATATAAGTAAAGGCCTTTTCGGTATACTCCGGAAGGGATTCCCAATCAACGGTAGCGCTGTCTGGAATATAAAAAAAGTGAAGTGCCGGACCTCCGGGAACCTGAGTGGTGACATGTTTGTAGTCAGTGTCAGCTGCCCACATGAAGTCATGGACATTAGGGGCCTTGAAATGCCAGGTTAGTTTTCCTTTTTTGCTTTTTCCTTTTTTCTCACTATAACCATGACCTACTTCCGTTGGGTTTTGCAAGTATCCGGTGGCTGCCACGGTATAGTGCTTATCAATGGTAAGCTTAACTTCAAAATCTCCCCAGACCCCATGAAACTCCCGACCTATATATGGGTTGGCATGCCATCCGTGGTGGTCGTATTCTGATATTTTTGGATACCATTGAGACATGGAATAATCTACTCCTTCCGCATTGTCACGACCACTTCGTCTAATCTGTTGGGGTACTTGCCCCTGGAACTGCATATCGAAACCTACAGTTGTGTTTGGCAGGATGGGTTTGTCAAGCTTCACCTCCAGAATGGTACCTACGGTGGTAAAGGTTAATGGTGTACCATCTTGTTTAAGGGATTTAACCTTTAAATATCCGATTTCATCAGGTCCCAGCTTGAAAATCCGATCCATCACTCTTCCATCCGGGTCAGTAATGGTACGGGATCGTACATCCATCATACTTTCCGGCTGAAAAGCGTTGAAATAAAGATGGTAAAACACTCTTTGTAAAGTATCCGGCGAGTTATTGGTGTACTCTAAGCTTTGCTCTCCGGTAAATTGGTGGTTATCTACATTCATATCCACCACCATGGAGTAGTTTACCTTTTGTTGCCAGTAGCCTTGTTGAGCGAATAGAGGTAGCCCAACGGTTGAGATACATCCTAAAAATAGTACCAGGTAATTCATGCAGACAGGGGCTTTTAGAGAAACCATATCATCAAATTTAATCAGATTCCGCAAACATTCAATTCTGGAAACAGTATGGGATAAAATTGATTGATATTTAAGTATTTTTGAGCTGAATTTTAAAACGACTCAGTGAAAAAGTATTTCATTATTGATTTTGATAGCACCTTCACCAAGGTAGAAGCTTTGGACTTGTTGGGGGAAATTTCTTTATCGGGTGCTCAAGATCGTGTGCAACGCCTTCAAAAGATCAAAGAGATTACCGATCATGGTATGGATGGTGGAATGTCATTCAGGGAATCTCTTATTAAACGATTGGAGTTGTTAGATGCAAGGAAAGAGCACCTGACAGAATTAGTGACGCTCTTAAAGGACAGAATTTCTAATTCATTTCACAGGAATGAAGCGTTTTTCAGGGAGCACGCAGATAATATTTATATTCTATCCAATGGGTTTAAAGAATTTGTGGTACCCGTAGTTGCCGATTATGGGGTTAAAACTGACCATGTCTATGCTAACTCATTTAAGTACGACCTGGAGGATAATATTATTGGATTTGATGAAGACAATATCTTATCACGGAACAATGGGAAGGCCAAGCAAATTGAACGATTAAAACTAGTAGGAGAGGTTTCGGTGATTGGCGATGGCTATACCGATTATGAAATCAAAGAGGCGGGACTTGCCAATAAGTTTTATGCCTTTACTGAGAATGTAACCAGAGCCAATGTTTTGGAGAAAGCTGATCACGTGGCTCCAAGTTTGGATGAAGTACTTTATGTTAATAAAATGAATACAGCAATATCATATCCCAAAAATAGAATAAAGGTGCTCTTGTTGGAGAATATCCATCCATTGGCTGAAAAGGCCCTAAAAGAAGAAGGATATCAGGTTGAAGTACATTCTGATGGCATGGATGAAGATGAACTAACCGAGCGGGTAAGGAACATATCTATTCTTGGAATCAGATCAAAAACACAAATTACTGAGAAAGTGATAGCCAATGCCCATCGATTGTTAGCTGTAGGAGCATTCTGTATTGGCACCAATCAAATTGATTTGCAAGCTTGCCTTAAGCGAGGAATAGCAGTATTCAATGCGCCTTTCAGTAATACCAGGTCTGTAGTGGAGTTGGCGATAGCAGAAATCATCATGTTGTTGCGAAAAATACCGGAGCGAACCATGGAGATGCATCGTGGAAATTGGTTTAAATCGGCTAAAGCAAGTTATGAAATACGTGGTAAAAAACTGGGTATAATAGGATATGGGAATATAGGATCGCAGCTTTCGGTCTTGGCAGAAAACATAGGTATGGAGGTCTATTATTTTGACCTGGTTGAAAAATTAGCTCTGGGAAATGTGCGACGATGCAAAAGCATGGATGAACTTTTGGCCATTGCAGATGTAGTGACCTTACATGTAGATGGCCGGAAAGATAATAATAATTTTTTCGGGAAAGACCAGTTTTTGAAGATGAAGAAGGGTTCAGCATTCATTAACTTGAGCAGAGGACTGGTGGTTGATATAGAAGCGCTTAGGGAAAGCCTGGAGACCGGCCACCTGGTGGGGGCTGCCATTGATGTATATCCTAAGGAACCCAAGAGCAACCAAGAGGAGTTTGTTTCACCATTACGCGGATTGCCAAATACCATACTAACTCCTCATGTTGGGGGAAGTACTCAGGAAGCTCAGGAGAACATTGGAGACTTTGTACCCAATCAAATAATACAATACATCAATACCGGAAGCACCTCTAACAGTGTAAATTTTCCACAAGTATTACTTCCTACTTTACAAAATGCCCATCGGTTGATGCACATTCATCACAATGTTCCGGGCATTTTGGCTAAAATGAATCAGAATTTTGCAGAGCATCAGATCAACGTGGTGGGGCAATATCTTAAAACCAATGAGTCCATTGGTTATGTGATCACCGACATCGATAAGAAATACGATAAAAAAATGATCGATGACCTTAAAAATATTGAAGATACTATTCGATTTAGGGTCTTGTATTAATGGGTTTAATCAAAAAGAATTCCCCTAGGCTCTGCCTCGGGGTTTCCGATTTACCTCACCCGGAACTGCTTTTCGCAGTTCCGGGTGAGGTAAAATACAAAATTTCTGTTTTTTGTCCTAAGACCAAAATGAAACCGGCGAAATACCCCTATCGGGGATAGTCGGTTTCAAGAAATTTTTTATTTCCAGTGGATACCATGCACCAGATTATGACACCGAATCCTGAGAGATAGGCTGTATCTATCACAAAAGACTGCTGTGATAGGTATTATTAGATAGGTACAGGGAAAATGGTAGAGGGTAAAACTGGACCTAGGAGTTTATCCATAAAAATGAAACCCCAAAGTACACTTTGGGGTTTCATGTAACCAACTTGAGCCTGGAGGTTTATTAAACCTCTTTATAACAAGATTTGAGCTATTTGAAATTCGCAACCCTCCACTGTTAACCTGCTATGAGCGAGGTCACGCCTAAACGTGATGAGGCCCGGTTTTGAAAACAAACTCACCCGGTTTTTAATAACTGTTAGGTTTAAAAAACGTGTCCTAACTCAAGTGGGCAATGTTTTTACCTTTCAAATTTACTATATATATTCGGTAATAAAAATCGAAATTTACCAAAAAAATGACATCGTTATCAGGTAAGTTTGCACACCTGAATGGTCTATTGCTATTTAAATAACGCTCTTAAGCCAATGTTAAATGTTTGCCCCAGGCCTGTGCCGTTTCCTCTTACAAAATTGGTGTATAATGCTTCCATGTTTAACACTTCACTTATTTGATATTTCATCCCTCCTCCAAGAGCGGTAAAATCTTGGCCGAAATTATTACCCAAATCAATGCGCTGAGCATGCTGTGCTAAAACCAATATTGTAAATTTCTGGCTTGGAAAATAGCTTAAAAACACACCCGGGACAAGGTTCAAGCTATTATTGGCAAAACTCCCTTCAATGGTATCAAAATTACTGTCTTGAACAGCTTTTTTTCCAAAACTAAATTCTGTATTTATCTCGCTGAAAATTTGCCAT
>QIMC01000115.1 GCA_003232185.1 Flammeovirgaceae bacterium
AGGGTGATACCATATTTGAGAGCGAGATAGGATTCGATCTTATTTCGTTCTATCACTGGTTGTGTTGAACCACCATATCCTATAACTTCTGATATTCTTCCATTTAATGGTGTATTTAACCCCTGACCTGGCCCTGAATAAGTCCCAATTCTCATTCCTGTCGTACCTCCTTCGGCATTATCAAAGGTAAAAGTTCCTTGCGACACACCATCTACAAAGGCTTCTGAACCGTTAGCAATCGTATGATTTAAATTTGCAGATAGCATCAAGGGAGTCCCTATTACATTTGCAGCTGAAGCATGACCCGAAAATCCAGTATTATCTGCAGATATGAAATTTGATCCAAACAATACATCCCAGAAGTTATTGTCATTACCCAATAGTCCAGCATTTGCAACATCTAATTCGTAAATTACATAAAATTGTTGCGATGAATAAACACTAGGGTTGATGTTATAATCTGGTGTTCCATCATCAAATTGTATATCATAAAAATCACTACCATCGAAGTCTAAAGACGGATTAAAGTTAATAGAATTAGCAATCAAATTTGCATCCTCAGCTCCGTTAGAACCATTGTCAGAATTTCTATTATTTCCAGATTGATCAAACCAGCGTTGCACAAGGTCCCCATCAGAAGCGAAAGTAGTAGCGGCATCATCATTATAAGTACCTGTCTCTGCTTTGAGCCAGAGTTGTATGTTAGCAGCAACACCACCTGGTGCTGGCACTAAAAACGCTAGGTTTAAATACGCACCATCGGTAAAAGTTACTCCTGTAAGTTCTCCGTTTGCATCTAATGTACCAAGTACTATTTGGTCTCCTATGGTTGAAAAATCTCCATCAATATCTGATAGTAAATCGTAATTTGCAAAACCATCAAATTTAACATTAACTGCACCAACTGAGCCTGTATTTTGTACTTGCCATTCTCTAACAACACGCGTGTTGTAGTTAGCCGTATTTAACTCGGTAGTTTGTTGTGTGGTTGTGCCACCGTCATTGGCGAAAGTTAAAAACTGTAAATCGGCACCCAATTGTGTATGGGTTGTGTTTGCTCCTGTAAAGTCTATCCCACCGTTTTCTAGAGTTAAGATTGCACCTGTATTTACAGATTTTGATATTCGTTGGTCTAATGCTTGTGCATCGTCTCTACCAATACCAAAAATGTCGTTATTATAAGCTGCATTTACGGTTTCGTCCCACATTTTTGTAGTGCCGTCGCTTGCTAGGTAGGCTGTTGCTATTGTCTGGTCTAGGGTAATACCGTATTTGAGGGCGAGGTAGGAATCTACTTGTTGTCGCTCTGTAGAAGATAGCACCCATGGGTAGTGAATCACTTCCATAATCTTACCATCATGACCGTCTCCTTGATTATCCTGGTGGGTACCTACGGATATGTCTTCATTGTCATTCGTCTGGGTAGTCCATACCTCTGTTTGGTTAGCCAATTGTCTTCCATCTCCATAGAGAAAGGCATTGTTACTTCCTAGAATATTGCTGTTTTGATAAGTACCTGAAATCAGGTAGGGAACATTACTCTCTGTAAAGAAATTTACAGAGGGTGTAAAATCAGACCATGCACTCAAACGAATGTCATCTCCAAAAACAGATAGCCCAAAGGAAGCTGAATTCACATTATCTCTACCAATGGCAGAAATCCAACCATTTCCACCATTAAAAGTAGTCTTGGTCACTACCGAGAATGTTGTTTTTCCAGCTCTACCAAAAGCCAAACCGTTGGCATCATCTGGTCCTTCTAATTGATCATCTGTAAATGTGATGGCTTGATTGAAATTAATGAGTTCGCTAGCAGTAGTCGTGTAGTACAACGGGTTTCCTACTACCAAAGAAAGGTCATTGCCATTGCTGCTCGCATCAGCCCAAGCTGTAGCATTGGTGCCGTCTCCGGTGTTAGCTACCGTACCGTCGGCTTTGTACCAGGCACTTATCTGTGGAGCATTGATAAACAAAGTATTATCAGGAATGGCTCCAAAAGAATTGCTATTATCGGGACCGCTGTATTCCAGATTCAGGGTTTCGCCTCCTCCATTTTCACTAAACCGAACTTCGAGGGTATGAAGGCCTGCTGTTAAGTTGATGAGTCCACTGACGGGTGTACCGCCATCGCCCTGAAGTTCTAAGATGCCATCTACGAATAATGCTGCATCGTCATCCAACGCATTGAACCTGAACTGATAGTTGCCTCCTGTGGTGATCTGTAGGTTAGTATTTAAAATCAATGAGAAGGCATTGGAGATTTCATTCAGGAATAAATCGTCTGGATGAGTTAAATCGTCTAAATAACCTGTTTGCTTCAGGGTGCCAGTAATCCCATTTTCGGGTGTGGCATCATAACCACTGTATAGCTCGAAGGTTACGCCATTGGTGGTGTTGGTAGTGGTAAAAACTCCCCCTGGACCTTGCCCTGCTTTAGCAAGTGTAAAAGTGATACCATCTGTAAAAGTAACACCTGTAATTTCTCCACTCGCACTTAAAGTCCCTACTGTACTGATACCTGAGGAAAAATCA
This sequence comes from Flammeovirgaceae bacterium, assembly GCA_003232185.1. Taxonomy (GTDB): domain Bacteria; phylum Bacteroidota; class Bacteroidia; order Cytophagales; family Cyclobacteriaceae; genus SZUA-3. The sequence continues at coordinate 2,533 of QIMC01000115.1, forward strand.
CCATTTGGCGTAGTAATCAATGACCATGTATCATCAAATCCTTGAAACCGCAGGTTCACTGCTCCTACACCTCCTGTATTTTCTACTTTCCACTCACGCATCAATCGCAAATTGAAACTGGTATTATCTATTTCATTGGTTTGTACTGTTGTTCCACTACCATTGTTGGCAATCATCAGAAATTGCATATCAGCGGCATGGGCAGTGCTTCGACTTGGGTCATTGTTGGCCGATGTGAAATCATTGTCCAAGGCCATGGCGAGAATTGAACCTGCGTTGACGGATTGGGAAACCCGTTGGTCTAAATCGGAACCATCATCCTGTCCGATTCCGGCTATGTCGTTGGTGTAGCCTGCGTTGGTAGCCGCATCCCATATCGTTGTACCACCTGAATTCAAATAGTTGGTGGCTATGGCCTGGTCTAGGGTGATGCCGTACTTGATGGCGAGGTAGGATTCGATTTGTTGCCTCTCTGTTCCACTTGCAGCCGCATTATACAAAATAACTTCTGCCATCACTCCATCGAAACTTCGTTCAGGGTTGCCTGTTTGATGACCACCTACGTTTGCCGCTATTTCATTTCCTGTCGTTTCTACGCTAAATAAATCAGCACCTCCGGTCCAGGTTGTGGCATTAGTTGCCGTTCCACCATCTTTTTGCCATACACCTGGAACGCCACCATTATTTACCGCACCAGACACTCCACCATGGAATGATGTCCCAATATTTCCTCCGTCTGCCCCATATAAGAAATGTCTATTATCACTTGCCGTAAAATCATCATTTATTGCCACCCAATACGCCCCTCGAACATCAGCAACATCGACAATATTAAGCCAGTCTTTATCGGCATTGGTTGCCCCAGCGTCGGGAGTCGCAAATTCAAGTGTTGGATTAAAGTTGATTGCACGAGTTGTGCTAAAAACAGGACTGTTTCCAGCCGCATCTGGAGTGGCATTATTACTAATAACAGATTCATCTACCCAAGTTGTTATTGTTTGCCCATCGGTAGCTTGTGTGGTGCCTGTATTATATACATCTCCATCAGCTTTCAGCCAAAGTTGGAGGTTGGCAGCTACTCCGCCAGGAGACTGCCCAAAGACCGTAGTAGATGCTACGGATAAAAAACAAACCGTAAGAGCAAGCCTTAGAATATCTGCTGCTTTTGACAGGGCTGTTTTTTGATCTGTTTTTGTTGATTTCGAAAATTGTGCCAATGGGTTGATTAAAACTGCGTTTTTCATAATGGTATTGTTGGTAGTCATAAATATTTATATTTGAAATGGCTGGGTATACTAAAATTTATAAACGCAATAACTTACATTTTTATAAGATAATTCTTACAATTGTTTTAAAACCATAGAATTTTGTTGTGAAACAATGGAATTTTGTTGCGAAGCTCTAGACTAACGGAGTGGAAACTTCGCTAAAGTGAAGATTTTTAGCTTTTTTTTGGAGGGGGTGTTCCTATGCCCCGGCCCTAAAGGGTGGCATCCCTTTAGGGAGTGAGGGCATGAATGGCTCTTGTTTTGGCATCCCTTTTGGGAATGGGGGAGGGGTCTGTGTTCCTGTGCCCGGGGGCATCGCGGGGGATTTGTGTTCCTATGCCCCGCCCTGAAGGGTGGCATCCCTTTAGGGAATGAGGGAAGGAATGCTCTTGTTTCGGTATCCCTTTAGGGGATGAGGGAAGGTTTGATCGGAGGTTCGGGAGGCCTGTGTTCCTATGCCCCGGCCCTGAAGGGTGGCATTGCGGGGACGGTGTGTTCCTATGCTCCGGCCCTAAAGGATGGCATCGGGATTTGGACGAAGGTAGTTTTTAGAAATGGTCCTTGCTTTGAGGGAAGGTTTGTGTTCCTATGCCCCGACCCTGAAGGGTGGCATCGGGGCAGGAATGCTTCTTGCTTGGGCATTGCTATAGGGAATGGGGCGGGTTTGATTATGGGGAACCAGTTCTCAGTTCTACATAAATTTGTTTGAGCACCTGTTCAATATTATTTAATACCATATCATTTTGGAAGCGTATTTCTTTAATTCCAACGCTGTTAAGGTATTCAGTACGTTTTTTATCTTTTTCTTTTTGTTCCAAATGGTTGTGATAACCACCATCAATTTCTATTGACAAATGTTTTTTATGGCAGTAGAAGTCTAAAATATAAAATTTTATAGGGTGTTGCCTTCTAAACTTAAACCCCAATGGTTTGTTTTTTAGTTCATTCCACAGATTTTTTTCGGAAGGTGTCATACTCAAACGAAGTTTTGCAGCATTTTTAAATATTCTGGGAGATGCACCATCGTGCATTCCACTTATTTTGAGCCAATTCTCTTTCATTTCCAGTTCAAGTATTTTTGTATGCTAAATATAAGGTATAGGTTTTTGTATTCCTATGCCTCTGGCTCTAAAGGGTGACTTCGCGGGGACGGTGTGTTCCTATGCTCCGGCCCTAAAGGATGGCATCGGGATTTGGACGAAGGTAGTTTTTAGAAATGGTTCTTACTTGGGCTTATTTCAAACTTTGAGTGTTGTAGCCCTTTGAAGTAGCCTGTCTTGAGCGCAGTCGAAAAGGCTCAGAATGATATCTTAGTTGTTCAACGCTTCAGCACCACCAACAATTTCTAATATCTCATTGGTAATAGCAGCTTGTCTTGCTTGGTTATACGTTAACTTTAGTTGGTCTCTCAACTCAGTAGCATTATCAGTTGCTTTATGCATGGCCGTCATACGCGCACCGTGCTCACTGGCATAAGAATCACGAATACCTTTAT
>QIMC01000394.1 GCA_003232185.1 Flammeovirgaceae bacterium
TCAAGCGGTTTTCTCTTGAGGTCCGGTACATAAGCATCCTTCTCTGGATAACCTACAGGGATTAGTAGAAACGGTCTTTCATTTTCGGGGCGTTCTAAAATTTTGCTAAGGAAATTCATGGGACTGGGCGTATGGGTCAAAGCAACCAGGCCGGCTTGATGGATCGCTGCGATCAGCAAACCGCAGGCGATACCTACGGATTCATTTACGTAGTAGTTGGTATGCTTCTTCCCTTCATTTATATCGTAGACCTTTTTGAAAACAACGATAAGCCAGGGAGCTTGCTCCAAAAATGGTTTATGCCAATCGGTGCCAAACGCTTTTAAATCATCCAGCCACTCCTGACTCATTCTGTCATGATAACTTCTGAACTCTTCATCCTCTGCCGCTTCTTTTATTTTGCTTTTGATCTCTTGATTTGATATCAAGCAGAATGTCCAGGGTTGCTTATGTGCTCCAGATGGAGCAGTAGAGGCGGTCAATACTAATTGTTGTATTACCTCCTTTGGCACCGGGCGATTGCCTATGTCCCTTACTGTTCTTCGTTGATTCATCCATTCAAAATAGGATTTAGATCTTCTTAACATTTCAGCATTGCTGATAATATCGTTGCTAAAATGAATGTGTGGATATCCATTGATGAGTTTGGTCTCTTCCATGCGATTTGAGGTCATAAGTATGGAATATTAGAATAAAATCAGTTGAAGTTTCGTGTTCGAGTGAATTCAATAGTAATTCAAATCTAATTTTTTGTAAAAGATAATTATCATTACAAAAGGAAAGATTTAACCCGGATTATGCATTAGACTTTGTAGTGAGAGCTTTAAATGGCTGTGAGATAGGCGCTCGCGCAGATTTTTGCAACGGAAACATAGCACCGTTATGGTGAGTAGAAAAAATCGAGCAAGTGCCTAGATTGTAGTCAGTTAAAGATCGGAATAGATTTCTAGTGCATAATCAGGGTTTAACTGTAAGAAATGCCAATACAAACATATGGATTTTAAATCCAAATTAGCACAAAGGCTACAGATGCCGTTACCTGGAGTTGTGGCTCAGAATACCATGAAAGCCAGATTATCTAACGGAGAAGCCATCTCATTCAACCATGAAGGGCCTCCAAAGCAAGGAGGCGTGGCAATACTACTATATCAGGAGGAGGGGTCTTGGTATTTCCCACTAATGAAGCGACCGGTATACGAAGGCATACACAGTGGGCAAATAAGTTTACCTGGCGGTAAACTGGAAGGATCTGATCAGAATCTTATAGAAACAGCACTTAGAGAATCCAGAGAAGAGTTAGGATTGACAATTTTCAACGAGCAGGTGATTGGAACCTTGACAGAACTGTACATTGTGGCAAGTCACTTTAATATATTGCCAGTGATTGGGATTTTGGATGCCAAACCGGTGATTAATGCAGATGAGCGAGAGGTTGAGCAAGTTATAATAGCCTCCCTGGATGAACTTCTTAGACCTGAAAGAAAGAAAGAAAGTGATATTGTGGTAAGGGGGCGTAAAATTTCTGCTCCTTACTTTGATATTGGTAACCAGGTAGTTTGGGGAGCTACGGCAATGATACTGAACGAGTTTATAACTGTAGTGCGAGCGATTTAAGTTATTTTATTATTGAGGTAGTTAAAAATATGTCAACAATCTCCGATATTGCGAAAATAATTTTAAAGGTATAATATGGAGGAGCACAGCGCACTGATTACCAATGACGCCATCATCTTAGGTTTACTGATGTTGATGCTAGCTGGTATTTTTGCCACCGCCTATAGCGGTAAACCATTTTGGAAAAAATTTTATACCTACGTTCCACTGGTACTGATGTGTTATTTCTTGCCCTCCGTACTTAATTCTTTAGGAATTGTGGATCCTGAATCATCCAGACTTTACTTTATGGCATCAAGGTATCTTTTGCCAGCCTGCCTCATTTTACTTACTCTGGGTACGGATATACCGGGAATAATAAATCTGGGACCAAAGGCCATTATCATGTTTTTAGCGGGAACTATTGGCATAATTGTAGGAGGTCCACTAGCAATCCTGATTGTATCTGCCTTCGCGCCGGAGGTGGTAGGAGGGGTTGGGCCAGATGCGGTGTGGAGGGGGCTAACCACTATTGCCGGAAGTTGGATTGGAGGAGGAGCAAATCAAGCGGCTATGAAAGAGATTTTCCAGGCCAGTGATAATATCTTCTCTGCCATGATTACTGTGGACGTGCTGGTGGCTAATATATGGATGACATTTTTGTTGGTGGGTGCGGGAAGGTCTGAGCAGCTTGATAAGTTTTTTAAAGCGGATTCAAGTGCCATCGAATCGTTAAAGAATAAGATAGAAAAATACCGGGCAAGCATAGCTAAGATTCCTAGTTTATCCGATACTGTAATCATTCTGGGTATCGCCTTTGGAGGTACTGGAATTGCTCACCTAATGGCAGATAGCCTGGGGCCATGGTTTCAGGAGCGACAGGCTATCCTAAATCAATACAATTTGCATTCACTGTCCTCATCATTTTTCTGGCTAATTGTGGTGGCAACATCCATCGGCTTGGGATTGTCACTTACCCCATTGAAAAAGATGGAAGGAGCTGGAGCCTCCCGAATTGGCAGTTTATTTATTTTCGTATTGGTGGCTACAATAGGATTGAATATGGACGTTACCGCCATTTTTTACCAACCAGGATTGTTTGTAGTGGGGTTGATCTGGATGATGATCCATGTTATTATACTATTATCGGTTGGTAAATTGATTAAAGCCCCATTCTTTTTCATTGCCATTGGCAGTCAGGCCAATGTGGGAGGAGCTGCTTCTGCACCAGTAGTGGCGGCGGCATTTAGCCCTTCTCTGGCACCTGTCGGAGCTTTATTGGCAGTTGTTGGTTATGCACTGGGAACCTTTGGAGCCATATTGTGTGGAATATTAATGGAAGCAGCTTCAGCAGCAGCGGTATAGTGAAAAGGGGCCAGAAAAAACTTGTTCGTTATTATTTTGTATGTACCGGGAAAGACTGCCTAAAAAGAGGAGCAAAGGAACTCCTTGATAGCTTGGAACAAGAATTACCAACCATTAGTCAATTCAATACAGTAGTAATTAAGACCAAGTGTATCGATCTCTGTAAACGAGGGCCTTTGCTGGTGGTAGATAATGTATGCTATGAAAAGGTTGATCCCAAATATCTAAAGAAGATTTTAAAGAAATGAACCAGATCCCTATTTAAGGTATTGTTTCAGGTTCAGCTTCTGACTCAGGTGGGGAAATATCCGGTATTTTCTGGTCAATCATATATCTTCCAATGCCTTCTTCACCAATAATGTCAAATAGCTCTACTCGTTTTCTGGCGGTAAATTCTTCCTCTTGCTGTTCCTTAACAAACCATTGAAGGAAATTCGCAGTTGCATGATCTCCTTGCTTGTATGCCGCACTAAGGATTTCATTTATTGACTTGGTGACCTCGATTTCCTGTTCTAAAGCAGCTTCGAATACTCCTCTAAAGCCTCCGAATTCTTGTGGAACACCGGTTACTTCCGGGCTGATAGGAGTTCCTCCTACATCGGAAATGTACTTAAATATTTTCAACATATGTTGACGTTCTTCGTCAGACTGGATGAGAAAGAATTCTGTACTGTTCTCGTACCCGAGTTGGTCACAAAAGCCAGCCATGGCTAAGTAAATAGCAGAAGATTTTGCTTCCAGCGCTACCTGTGTATTCAACAGGGCATGTATTTCTTTAGAAAGGGAAGTTTTCATTCTGATTTTGTCTTTCATGAAACATTATTTAGGAGTAATATAAATCAAAAATTTCAATTACCGATCACCATCTATTAACTCAGTTATTCTGTTTTTTGATCAAATTTAATGCAGAGCCTTCCCTATACCATTGAATTTGGCCTGTATTATAGCTGTGATTTGTTTGGATAATATCTTCTGAACCATCGGTATGACTCAATCTAATATTGATTGGCTTGCCAGGGGCAAAATCTTTTAAGTCAATTAATTCAAACGTGTCGTCCTCCATGATCTTGTTATAATCATCTTCCTTGTGAAAGGTAAGGCCCAACATGCCCTGTTTTTTAAGATTTGTTTCATGAATTCTAGCGAAAGACTTAACCAGTACCACATAAACACCAAGATGCCTGGGTTCCATTGCAGCATGTTCACGTGATGACCCTTCACCATAGTTGTGATCACCCACCACTATTGATGGGGTTCCGGCGGCTTTGTAAGCCCTGGCAGTATCAGGAACTGATCCGTATTCGCCGGTCAACTGATTTTTGACAGAGTCAGTTTGTTCATTAAAAAAATTCAATGCACCGGTTAACAGGTTGTTGGAGATGTTGTC
>QIMC01000408.1 GCA_003232185.1 Flammeovirgaceae bacterium
GGCAGTTATTCACACCCGAAAAACCTGGGTCGGATGGTTAATAGTAAAAAATCTGATTTTGCTCCTTTTCTTGCCGCTGATGGCAAGACTTTATTCTTTGCAAGCTATGGCCATAAAGGGCTTGGTGGTAGCGACCTATATGTCACTAGAAGGCTAGACGACAGTTGGAATCGATGGTCAACGCCAATAAATCTTGGCCAGGGCATTAATTCCACACAGGACGAAAACTATTTATCAGTAACTGAAGATTTTTCTTTCATTTACTTTGAAAGTTACTCATTGGGTTCAAAGAAAGGCGATATTTACCGATCATCGCTGCCAAAGTGGTTCCCACAATACCTTGCCCCCCAGGATGAAATCTCAAATAATCAGGTTGTAGTTGCCAAATCAGAGCCAACCCCTGCTACACTAAAAGGAACTCCCAAACGAAAAGCCCAAACGGATATGGCTAAGAAGCTTTTAGAAGGAAATCAGGAAATGCCCTTTTTGGGAAACTTAGCGGTTCAACAATATTTGCAGGAAGGGCAGATAAAGTCAAGAGTACTGAGTAATACTTACTTTTCCTATGATAGCTACCAACTATCACCCAAGTGTATATCAACGCTTACAGAGATTTCTAAGGTGCTCCTTAAGAATCCCAGCATGGAGGTCCTTCTTGAGGGGCATGCTGATAACCGTGGCACCAAAAACGGCAAATTGAGGATTTCCTATTTAAGGGCACAAGCTGCCGCCCACTTCCTGGTAGACCAAGGTTTATCTGGAAATCGGTTACATGTAAATGGCAACACCGATCGCTCACCTCTTGCCAGCAATGACGATGAGAAAGAAGGTCGTGAATTGAATAGAAGAGTTGAGGTGACCCTGATTAATGCTGCGGGAGTAGTAAGGTGATAGGGTGTTAAGGTGATAGGGTGTTAAGGTGATAGGGTGTTAAGGTGATAGGGTGTTAAGGTGATAGGGTGTTAAGGTGATAGTTAAGGTGTTGAAGGCAGAGGGTGCTGGGCGCTTGGAGTTTGTGTTTTGCCTGCGGTAGGGGCTGTTATCTATTCCTCCCGGCACCAAACTTTATCTATAAAACGTCCCTTCCCACGGAGGGGAAACAGGGGTGGGTACTTACAAGCAGAGACTACATTGGCAGGGATTGAGTGATTGAATAATTTATCGACAATCTCAAAAGCAAGCTCAAGCTCAAGAGCTCAGAACAGCCTCTTGACAATCAGGTATATTACTGCTAGCAAGAATATAATTATTGAGAGCTTGTTGACCCCATGCATCACTTTAAGGCTGAAATTTTTCGGCCTGGAAGGGTCTTTTTTCCTAAAAAAGTAACCCAGGACCTCACCTACCTTGAAGTAATCTTTAAATGAGTTTTTCTTTTTGGTTTCCATAATGTTTTCATGAAAAATTACCATGAGGTTCGACCCACCGATCATCAGACTTTATGATCTCAATTAGTTCATCTACAGCGCTTGACGAGGGTACTCCTCTTTTTACTATTTCTTGTCCTTTATACAAAGTGATCTTGTCTTTTCCCGAACCAACATAACCGTAATCAGCATCGGCCATCTCGCCCGGACCATTAACGATACAACCCATTATACCAATTTTTATTCCCTTCAAATGATCCGTCCTTTGTCTGATCATAGCAGTAGTTTCCTGCAAATCAAACAGCGTTCGCCCGCAGGAAGGACAACTGATATATTCTGTTTTGGTCATTCTGGTTCTCGCCGCCTGTAAAATATTAAAACAGGTCTGGTTATATTGCTGTACGGTCAACAACGCATCTTCATTATCGCTGATTTGGAGGAGTTCCCTGCTGAGAAATACCCCGTCGCCCAGCCCATCAATAAGTAGAGCACCCACATCGGTTCCAGCTTTCAATTGCATGGCATCGAAACTTTGGTCCTCATATTTTCGAGATATGATTACGGGGTTGGTCAACTTTCCGGATATCAATTCAGCCATGAACCTCCTCTGGTCAGCCCGTGCATGTAAATTATCAGTCTCCAGCCAAACCACCACGGAAGGGTTTTGTTGCAGCATACCCACTCCCCTTTCAAGATCATCTGTGGTCATCTGTACAAAATTCAACCTAGGGTGCAGTTTTACTGACTGCTCTAGTTGATCAATGTTGAGTAGTGGGAATTTATGAGGATCTTCCAATTGCGTCCACACCGAGTAGTCCACTATTTCTTTCAACCCATTGGGCAACATGAATGAAATTGGTTGCTTACCAGAATATATATAATCTGCCCCGTTGTCATTCATAGTCCATTTGTCCAGCTCCGGAAGGTAAGCATGTCCGATAGCCTTTAAATCACTCAATTGCATCTCTGATAAGTTGCACAAGTCTACGACTACCCTGGGGACATTGATGCCACCAATGTTTTCAACTGCCAGGGTCACCCGACGTAAAAAACTAAAAGGATCAAATGGGATAACGTTTAATTCCGGAATAGGCTTATGGTCTGGTCTGGTAAGGTAACGATCTACCAGGGTTTTAGCCACCGGAACTTCAAATTCTGGCTCTTCGGTAAGGCTAACCCGCACGGTGTCTCCCAGACCATCTTCAAGCAAGCTGCCAATGCCTAAAGCAGACTTAATCCGTCCGTCTTCACCTTCTCCTGCTTCGGTAACGCCCAGGTGTAATGGATATGGCTGCAGGCCCTCAGAGTTTAATTTGTTTACCAGTAACCGGTACGCCTGAACCATTACCTGAGGATTACTGGCTTTCATGCTCAGTACAATCTGATAGTAGTTCAGGTCCTCGCAAATACGTAAAAACTCCAAAGCAGACTCCACCATCCCCATCGGGGTATCTCCATAACGACTCAAGATTCGGTCGGACAAAGAGCCATGATTGGTGCCAATCCTCATGGCAGTACCATACTCCTTACATACCTGAATCAATGGGGTAAAACGCTTTCTGATTCGATCAATCTCCTCCTGATATGATGCTTCAGTATATTCAATAACCTGAAACTTCTTCTTATCAGCGTAGTTACCTGGGTTAATACGTACTTTGGCAACCAGACGAGCAGCTAATTCAGCAGCGTTAGGGGTGAAATGAATATCAGCAATTAGCGGCACCCGAATACCTGTACCTAAGAGTTCTCTTTCTATTTCTCTAAGATTTTGGGCCTCTTTTAAGTTTGGTGCGGTAATTCTTACATATTCACACCCTGCATCCACCATGCGTTTGATCTGGTTCACTGAACCATGAGTATCCATGGTACCAACAGTAGTCATGGATTGAATGCGAATCGGGTTATTTCCTCCCATCGGCAGGTCACCAATGTTTACCTCCAGGGAATGGCGCCTTGAGTATCTGGTCAGACTATTGCAATAGTCTTTGGCAACATTGATCTGGGTTAAGGAAGCCATCATTCAATTTTTATACAAAAATAATCTTTCTGTAACTAAAATGCAGGTTTTCAACCATTCTATATATCTCCCAATTGAGGCCTCAATACAATATCTTCAACCACACTTCGAGATGACAATGAATAGGTACTAAATATACATGAAGCGATATCGTCGGCTGGCATGAACCTTTCTTCTGGTAGATCTACCCCTTCCCAACTGTCGGAAAGAGTCGCTCCCGGCAATATGGAAGTCACCCGGACCCCATGCTCTTTCATTTCTTCCCTTAGCACTTTGGAAAAACCCAGCAGTGCAAATTTTGCTATGCAATAACTACCACCCTCAATATAGGGCGTGATGCTTGCCACGCTACACATATTAAATACATGCCCTGCCTTTCTATTTATCATCCCGGGCAGTACCCCTCTGGTAACTCGATAGGCACTATACAAGTTGATTTTTATCATAGCCTCTAAAGCTCCAACGGGCTCATCGGATAGTTTACCGGGAACAAATGCCCCTGCATTATTTACCAGGACATCAACATTCAACGACAGGTTATCCACAAAAGACAAGAAGCCCTTGACACCTTTCTTCTTGGAGAGATCTGCTGATACAGAATAAAGTTTAGCTTTTGGTGCCACCCTGGTTACCTCATCATGTAACGCCTTCAGCTTGGCTTTACTTCTGGAACAAGTAATTACATCAAAACCCTCAGATGCCAGTTTTAATACAACTGCCCGGCCAATACCCCTACTACCTGCAGTTACAATAGCCGTTCTATTCTTTCCCATTGTTTGGTTATTTCAAATTTAACTCCCAGTTTTAACTATATTTGTTGGCGAATCAATTCAGTGGATTTTGGTACAGCAAAACACTAGAATGCCAGCTTAAATGTAGCCATTCCCATAGATTTTAATGAAGAGTATAGGTAAATATTTCATATTCCTGGGATCGCTTTTAGTGAACAGGGAATCGTTCAAAACCTACGTAAGGCTTGTGATTGATGAAAGCATTTTAGTAGGGGTAGGCTCTATCTTCATTGTTGCCATCGTGTCTACCTTTATGGGTGCGGTAACTGCTGTTCAAACTGCCTACAATCTAGTCAGCCCATTGATTCAGGATTACATTATTGGCACTCTGGTACGTGATATGACGGTCCAGGAGCTAGCTCCCACAGTAATTTCCCTGGTATTTGCAGGTAAGGTGGGCTCTAGTATTGCCAGTGGAATTGGTACTATGAGAATCACTGAGCAAATAGATGCCCTTGAAGTTATGGGCATCAACAGTGCATCTTATCTGGTACTGCCAAAAATAGTGGCCGCCATCATCATGTATCCCTTATTGGTGATCCTGGCTATGTTCCTTTCCATTTACGGAGGATACCTGGCGGGTACCTTGACTAATGTCATAACTGAACAGGAGTATATTTATGGAATCAGGTTGGATTTCAACCCTTACACCATTCAATTTGCCATGATTAAATCTGTGGTGTTTGCATTTCTAATCAGCTCAATTTCCGCCTATAAAGGCTATTACACCAAAGGTGGGGCATTGGAAGTGGGAATTGCCAGTACCAGTGCGGTAACCAATAGTTGCATTGCCATCCTATTAGCAGACTATTTATTAGCGGCTTTGTTATTATGATAGAAATACAGAACATATCTAAGTCCTTCGATGGCAAACTGGTAATAGATAATATTAGTGGTCGATTTGAACAAGGAAAAACCAATCTAATCATCGGAGCCAGCGGTACAGGAAAAACAGTATTGTTAAAGTGCATGGTGGGTTTGGTCAAACCGGATGAGGGCAACGTTTTCTATGATGGCAGAGATTTTACTCATGCAGATAGAGAA
>QIMC01000187.1 GCA_003232185.1 Flammeovirgaceae bacterium
GATATATTTTGCCATCGATTCTTTTCGTTTGAAAAGGATGCTGTGTATAATTTCAGCGTCCTATCGCCATCCTGGGATGAAAAAGAGCTATTACTGGTATATATCATCTTTTGATGGCCCTGATAGAAGGTGGCTGATCCCTGATGATATCTGTTATTTACCCCCTTTATCTTTTCTGGTGTGGTCATCATTTCGTCGCCAAGCAAATTCTCTGAGTAGTATAGGTTCAAAAATTTTGACCCATCCCTTGAATAATCCCGCCTTAAGCTGTGTTTTTTACTTCTCGAGGAAACAAAAACAATTCCTTCCCGGTAGAAGCTTGGAGAAAACTCTGAGGATTCAGTATTAATATTTAATACTTCAACAACATATCGACTGGAGTCCTTATAGTATTTATTAATGTTCTCTAAACTGTATATTAGATTCTGGGCGATAACATTTCTAGGATTTCTTTCCAGGTATTTCCTGCCCCATGATTCAGCACTTTGAAATTTTTCCATTGACTGCAATACTTGGGCATATTGTAAATAGTCTAATGATTTAACCAAATACTTTTTATGTATAACCAACCCGAAATAAAATTCGGCTTCAGCAGGCTTGTTGGCTAGAAAATAAGTCCGAGCCAACTTGAGTCTGGCCCGATCATTTGTTGATTCCTTCTTAACTACTTTCTTGTATAACTCACTGGCCTTGTAATATGAGTGGTTCTCAAAATGCCTGTCCGCTCGTCGCTCCCGATGCGATAGTCCTGACTGCGCATTACTTGAATACACCAAAAAAGTGGTTAATATCAGGCCTATATACAGGACTGTATTCTTCATGCTTGATTAATAATTAGGTGGTCACCAAATTCAAAAGTAGTTAAAATTCAGGCTAGATTAAATTTAGCCTGCCCTCTTTTGTGTTGCTTAAATGACCTTTAGAGGCGATTGATTGGGTATTGATTTGTACTTATTTCAGTATGATGTAGCAATCATATTGTTTCTTACCTGCTTAATTTATTAAAGCCAGGTCGAGAATTTTGATGTTATCCACAATAGTGGATTCGCTATTGATATTGTATTGGCTGCATTGTGGTATGTTAAATGAGCAATATAGACTTGTGGGTTCTCAAGTATTCTTATATCCGGCTTGCACTGTGGCTTTGCATGCATGCCAATTGTGCATAATCAATAAATAATTGCATTATACCAAGGCATTAATTGTGGATAAATTGTGGATAAATAATTCGTTAAACCTTTATTCTATGTGCTCAATAAGAACTCGGTTCGACGATTCATTTGATGCGCCTGGTCATTACAGTTTACAGCATTAGTACAAGAATTGACTAACTGGGATTCTCCACGTGCCGCTGTTTCAAGGCGCTCTTTGGCTACGCCATGTTCAATTAGATAGTTGACCGCAGACGCTCCTCTTTGCCTGGACAAGTTGCTATTGTAGTTATTGCTACCCCGGCTATCCGTATGTGAGAACATCTGGATCTTGATTCGTTGGTTGCTCTTCATTATCGCAACCAGTTTATCTAGTTCTAAGGCAGCATCTTCTCGTATATCTGACTTGTCGAAATCGTAGTATATGTTATTTACGTTGAGTGTATTACTTATTGATATCTGATTATCCGCCAGCGCTCTTCCGAAGCTTTCGATTGATGGCACCATTGGTTGTATGCTGGATACCTGCAACCCTACCTCTTTCTGATGGACTGCCATGGTGTTTAATAATGCCCGGTATTCTTCAGGTAAGTTATTGTAGTATATTGCAAGATTTGGGTGGTTTTCCAAGCTCTGGCCATTGACAAATTGATTTACAATCTCCTGTACATCTCTCTTTTCGTCAGCACTCAACTGGTCATACAAGAATTGATCTTCTGATCTCAGACTAAACTGGTCCGTATCCTGCTTAGTTATCTCTTTTGATTTAATTAATCGAGATCGCTCATTTAGAAGTATCTTATGATTATCATTTACTAAATAATGGTTGTCATTTTCTATGGTGTAGCGGAACAATTCCTGATCGGTAGAAAGGTATAGCTGATCTTCACCATCTAGCCCTGTCATAACCAACATATTGGCCGCGTCTAAATTGATACCAGATTCCTGGATCGTTTTGATGTCATTGGGGACCATCACAATTTTTAGATTATCAGACAAACTTTCATTGATCACCCCCAAGCTTACCATTTGATCTGAGTAACCGTCTCTTTTTATTACTAGCTGGTAGTCCTTTCCGCGTACGGTATTTATAGTTAGAATTCCTGAATTCCAGGTAGTGATTTTATCCTGTACCAGTTCATCTGCAAAAACAATCACCACCGCCTCGGTAATGGGTTGGTTATCGGTTATGTCAACAATAGTAGCAGTAAACGGAATTACTTCCCCAACTATTTCACTATAAACTGGTGCCCCCGTTGCCTCGCTAATTTGCTCCTGCTGCATGGCAAAAACCAAATCCAACAGTTCATCCAAGTTTTGATCCATAGGATTAACTGCTACCAAAGCGTCCTGATATCCGTCTTTCGTAACTAGTACTCTATATTCCTTTTCCGGATCAATTTCTATGTTTGAAAGGTCATTGGTTATACTTGCTAAGTCTCCGTTTTCGAATATCGTAAAAGTAATATTATCTAGATCTGCCCCTGAAATTTTATCATATGCATAACCTCTGATTGCCAGTAGTTGATTGGGGGCAGACTTGTCAGGTTTCTCAGCCTTCAACATAGCCAAATTAACATCCATGTTTTCCTCCGGAGCCCCAGGAAAGTGGTATATCAAATCTTGATATCCCTTCCTGCTAACCAACATCATGAAATCCTCTCCCTGAGGGGATCTAAATAGTATTTTGCCGTTTTCTTTAGTAAATTCTGACGCTATTGCTTTTCCGTCTACAAAGAATCTTACTTCAGCGTCATCCAAAGTTTCTTCGGTCTCTCCGTCAAGAACCTGGGCTCTGAATTTGGTAGAAGGACCCCGTTCCTGATTGCTGAAAAGTAACTCATCATTCTTTACCAGATCAAGCATTAAACCTGTTTCCGCTCTAGTCAATAGCTCATCAGCTGATACTTTGATAAATTTATCTTGATAGTCCTCATGGGTAGCCACTATAATGTAATTTTCCTCTGGAAGAACTTCAAAAGTTAATACGCCATTGCGTAGTTCATACTCAATAGACTCATTTGGCCCATCAACATATATTTTAATGTCTGCTGTTTTAAGAATATCATTAGAACTGGCATCTAAAGCCATGGCATCGACCAATTGTCTTTCACTGCCTAGGAAATCATTCAGTTCGGAAGCATCATCTTTTGAAGACATCTCGGGTAGCTCGTCAAGAACTTCAGTTGCTGTCTGGGGAGCAACATTGGTATGCAAAACACTGTTTTCTATACTATTCTCAGAAACTGCGAGGAAGTCCTGTTCGGTTGTTGTTAATCCATCCTCATTGGCTTCAGTTAATTCAGGCACCGCGGCCAAGGCCACACCAGTAAGTTCAGGTCGGCTATTTTCTTCATGTACATTGTCTCCCCTTGGGTCAGCGGTCACTGCTAAAGGATCCAGTTCAGTTGTGGTCAATCCATCCTCATTGGCTTCAGATAATTCAGGCACCGCGATCAGGGCCACACCATTAAGTTCAGGTCGGCTATTTTCTTCATGTACATTGTCTCCCCTTGGGTCAGCGGTCACTGCTAAAGGATCCTGTTCGGTTGTGGCCAATCCATCCTCATTGGCTTCAGTTAATTCAGGCACCGCGGCCAAGGCCACACCATTAAGTTCAGGTCGGCTATTTTCTTTAAGTACATTGTCTCCCCTTGGGTCAGCGGTCACTGCTAAAGGATCCTGTTCGGTCGTGGCCAATCCATCCTCATTGGCTTCAGTTAATTCAGGCACCGCGGCCAAGGCCACACCATTAAGTTCAGGTCGGCTATTTTCTTCATACACGTTGTCTTCCCATGGATCTCCGGTTACTGCTAATGGGTCTAGTTCTGTAGTGGTCAATCCATCCTCATTGGCTTCAGTTAATTCAGGCACCGCGGCCAAGGCCACACCAGTAAGTTCAGGTCGGCTATTTTCTTCATACACGTTGTCTTCCCTTGGGTCAGCGGTCACTGCTAAAGGATTCAGTTCAGTCGTGGTCAATCCATCCTCATT
The DNA here is from genome assembly GCA_003232185.1 of Flammeovirgaceae bacterium. Classification (GTDB taxonomy): domain Bacteria; phylum Bacteroidota; class Bacteroidia; order Cytophagales; family Cyclobacteriaceae; genus SZUA-3. The sequence continues at coordinate 4,146 of QIMC01000187.1, forward strand.
GGCTTCAGTTAATTCAGGCACCGCGGTCAAGGCTACCCCATTTATGTCCGGACGATTATTTTTCTCAAGACCGGTGTCTCCCCATGGATCTCCAGTCACTGCTAATGGGTCTAGTTCTGTTGTGGCCAATCCATCCTCATTGGCTTCAGTTAATTCAGGCACCGCGGTCAAGGCCACACCA
>QIMC01000234.1 GCA_003232185.1 Flammeovirgaceae bacterium
TATATAATGCCAATATTGTTGTAAGCACTGGCAATTCCCTGTTTATCCGCTCTTTTTTCCTGTATCAATAAGATTCGACTAAAGTAGTCCAGGCTTTTATTCAGATCGCCGGTACTATAAAATGTCAGTCCAATGTTTTTAAGCGATAAAAGGATCAACGAAGTATCGCCAAGCTCAATAGCATTGTCAAGAGATTGTTCCGCAAATTCCAGGGATAATTCAGGGGCGTAACTACGGCAATTTTCAGAAATTTCAAGAAGCACTTTAACTTTTTCCCTGCCTTTTAGATTATTTACCTTATTCAATAGGCTATCTTGCTGATCAATGGCTACAGCAGTACTGATAGCCATAAGAAAAGCAATAAGTAAACAGGAAATTTTCATATTCAACGACTTGAAAGCTCTTTTTCCACTTAAAGGAAATAGAAATATAGCTTTTTTTAGCTAATTAAATAGAACTTGTTAAACCAGATATAAGTTAATGTTCAAATCACAATTTTTAGGTAAATGCTTGCTGATATTTTTCCTGCTTTCAATTGGAGTATCCGGAACCAGTAGCTGTGCTAAACATGACGCAAATACCATCAAAGTGGTTAAACCCAAGAGCCAGAAAAAACCATACAATCCCAATAAAAACAAACATAGCAAGCGGACTAAAAAAGTAAAGATGAAGAACTAGTGTGAAGTTTTTTGTTGCAAGTTTAATCAGTATTCGTAATATTTTAGCTTTGCATAGCCTATGGAATTTCTTTTAATCTAATACTAAAGTGCAATATGCCCTATTCTAAGCTTACCCGCCTGGCATTTGCCATAGTGCTATTTATCATGGCCTCTTCGTGTACCGAATTAGCCAATGAGTCTTTACGGGGTACTATAGCGGCCAATGGTATGGTGAGTACAGCTCACCCTGAGGCCACAAAGATCGGTGTTGCTATTTTAAAGCAAGGAGGCAATGCCTATGATGCTGCAATTGCTGTTCAATTCGCCTTAGCGGTAGCCTATCCAAATGCCGGAAATATAGGAGGCGGAGGGTTTTTAGTATACCGCAAGTCTACTGGAGAAATCGGCAGCCTGGATTTTAGGGAGAAAGCACCATTGTCCGCACACAAGGACATGTATCTAGACCAGGATGGTGAAGTAATCGAGAACCTAAGCACACGCGGTCATTTGGCGGTTGGGGTGCCAGGCTCGGTGGATGGCATGACTAAAATCCATCAAGAATTAGGCAGTATGCCATTCTCAGAACTAGTCGAGCCTGCCATACAACTGGCCTTGAATGGCGTGGTGTTAACTGACCGGGAAGCGACAAAATTTAATGGTCAAAGAAAGAATTTTATTGAAACAAATAGCCATACCCCATATTTAGTGAGCAATACGCCATGGGCCAAAGGAGATACAATTTTTCATAAGGATCTGGCTGCGACCCTGATGCGAATTCGAGACCATGGGCGAGCAGGCTTCTATGAGGGCACTACTGCACAACTAATTGTAGATGAAATGATGAGGGGTGGCGGCATCATTACCAAAGAAGATCTGGACTTATACCAATCGGTTTGGAGAGAACCGATGACAAGCTCTTATAAATCGTACCGAATTATAGGCATGCCCCCGCCATCAAGCGGAGGGGTAGCGGTGATGCAATTGTTAAAAGGAATCGAATCATATGATATCGGTACCTGGGGATTTAATTCCACACGCACCATACATATTATGACTGAATTGGAACGCCGGGTATATGCAGACAGGGCAACCTATCTTGGTGACCCTGATCACTACCAGATTCCAGCAGACAAACTTATTAGTGACATTTATCTCAAACAAAGATTTTCAGATATTGACCCACTTGTGAAAACATTTTCTCAGTCCATAAAGACAGGATCTGTAAATTTTATTGAAAGCATAGAAACCACTCATTTTAGTATTGTGGACGTTAACGGCAATGCTGCGGCAATTACTACAACCTTAAATGGCAGCTATGGAAGTAAAGTGATGGTAAAAACGGGTGGATTTTTTCTTAATAATGAGATGGACGATTTCAGTGTGAAATCAGGAGTACCCAACATGTTTGGACTAGTCGGTGATAAAGCTAATGCCATTGCTCCTCAAAAAAGAATGTTAAGTTCAATGTCCCCAACTATTATTGACAAGAACGACTCTTTATTTATGGTGGTAGGCACACCAGGAGGAAGTACTATCATTACTTCGGTATTTCAAACCATCTTAAATGTGATCGAACATGGAATGACCATGCAAGAGGCAGTCAACGCCAAAAAATTACATCATCAGTGGCTACCGGATCATATTCTGTATGAATTAAATGCTCTGGACAGCATTACATATTCAGAATTGGAACAAATGGGACATGTGCTGAAACAAAGAGATGGCATTGGCCGTATGAATGCCATACTGGTACTTGATGATGGCTTGCTGGAAGGAGCTGCTGATTATACCAGAGGAGATGATATTGCATTGGGTTATTGATTTCCTAAACCTATCACTTTATTCCTGGCATGGCAAACATCATCTAGTGTCAAGTCAACGTTTTAACGAAGAGATGGCGCAAAATATACCCCGGATTACCCGTAGGTTTAGGCTTGATTTGACACTAGGTCATATCCAGAATTTGAAAAGGAAAAAATTGGCAAATTAATGCCTGCTATTTTATAATTTTTTATTTAAATGAATTTCCAATGAAAACCATCTTAACCCTAATACTAACAATCACCTGTAGCCTGTTACCAGGTTGGGCTCAGAAAATAACCCTAAAAACTAATTCAGACCCACTGATTGTAAAAGTAGGCGAAACCAAGAAATTAAGCATAGTTGCCGTGGATGAACAAGGGAATGTCCTGGATGGTGGAAAGTTGGATTATCAGATGCTAAGGCAGGAAGGATTTGTGCCAACTAGTGGAGCCCATATAGATAGTTTAGGTAATGTGACCGGTCATTTACCTGGTATTTACAATCTCATCGTTTTCAGAACGGGACTAAATAATCGAGGCTTTGCTAAAAGGTATGTTCAGGTGCAAGTAACACATTTAGGAACAGCTAAGATCGAGGTCCTTGACTTTCCTGATGCCATTTATAGCGGTACTAGTTTCCCACTAAATATTGAAATAATCGATCAGGCTGGAATGAGCATTACAAATAACATATTCACAATCAGTTCCTCCAACCCTAAGACAGCCCGGGTTGATGCTTTAAACCACTTTTACGCCGATGAACCGGGAAATGGTAGTCTGATTATATCCTCTGATGGAATCACATCAACCATTCAATTCAAAGTGTTGAAAAACCCTGTAGAAAGATTGGCCATGGAAATGCCCACCGCTAAGGCCCGTGTTGGTGATGTGCTTACTTTCAAAGCAACTTCATTTGATAAAAATGGCAAACAAGTAACCGACATACCTGTGCTCTACACGGTCAATGCCATATTGCACGAGGATGGTGCCGGAGCATCAGCAATAATCCGAAATAACGGCAAGTTCGTAGCTGAAAAGCCTGGAACATATACTGTTCTAGCCACCTGTGGAAATGTTTCAGCAACAACAACTATAGCCATAACACCACGAAACATAACCCGAAAAATTGAGTTGATTGGCCGGGGTAGTGTGACCACTAAACACACCTCCGATCTGTGGGTGTGGGAAGGAATTGATGGAAGGGATTATTGCGTTACAGGCACTTGGGGAGCAGACGGTTTTGCTTACTTCTGGGATGTCACTAATCCTGGAGCAATAAAGTTAATAGATAGTGTTCAAGTCGATGCTCGCACTGTAAATGATGTCAAAGTATCAGAAGATGGCACCATTTGTGTAATCAGCCGGGAAGGGGCATCTAACAGGAAAAACGGAATAGTAATTCTGGATGTTAAAGACCCTGCAAACGTCAAAGTAATTTCCACTTTTGATAAACAACTAACCGGAGGAGTTCACAATTTATTCATTTCCAAAGGTCATGTATATGCCCTCAGCAACGGCCAAAGATACGATGTGATCAATATTGAAGATCCTGCAAATCCCTATAAAGTAGGGAAGTTTCAGCTTGATAGTCCTGCCAGGGCCATTCACGATGTCTGGATTGAGGAAGGCATTGCTTATTCATCTAACTGGAGTGACGGGGTAGTACTGGTGGATGTTGGAAATGGCATTGCCAATGGATCTCCGGAAAATCCAGTGGAAATATCAAGATATAAAGTTCAGGGAGAAGCAAATCATGCAGCTTTTCCATTTAGAAGTAACTCCGTAGATCGTTTTTATGTAATAGCAGGCGACGAGATATTTCCACTTACATTTGATCCAGGTAAGGTCACCATTCCCAGTGGTTATCTACATATTATCGACTTTACAGACCTGAACAACCCTATGGAAGTTGCTCGCTATGAATTGCCTGAAGCAGGCTCTCACAATTTGTGGATCGAAGACGATATTTTATACGTGGCATACTACAACGGAGGTTTAAGAGTGGTAGACCTATCTGGAGAACTTATGGGTGACCTGTATAAACAAGGCAGAGAATTAGCTCACTATTTGCCATTGGACAGCCAGGGTTATATTCCCAATGCAGCCATGACCTGGGGGGCGCAGCCGTACAAGGGTCATGTCTTCCTGTCCGATCATAACAGCGGTCTTTGGTCTGTTAAACTTTCTGAACTTTCTGTTCAATCACCTGAAGGAACACTAATTGAGTCAAAATAAATTGACTATTGGCGATTGACTATTGGCGATTGACTATTGGCGATTGACTATTGGCGATTGACTATTGACGATTGACGATTGACGATTGACGATTGACTATTTTATTTACACTTCGTCATTTCTTATTAAGTGTTCGATGTTCAATATTTTCAAGGGCTTCAGCCCTTGA
>QIMC01000095.1 GCA_003232185.1 Flammeovirgaceae bacterium
TTGCTTTCGGTGACTTTGGGTATGGCTCAAGAAGAGTTGCTTTTAAAGGCAGATGAGTATATAGCTTCCAAACAATATACTAAAGCTATAAAATTACTTGAAGCAAATACTGAAAATTTGTCCTCAGAACTAAAAGATAAGCTAGGTGAGAGCTATGCCTATATAGGAGAATGGGATAAGGCTATACCTATTTACGAAGCGCTTAAAGAAAAGCACCCTGAAAATGCAGAATATTGGTTTAGGTATGGTGGTGTTTTGGCAATGAAAGCGCAAAACAGTAGTAAGTTTACGGCACTGACACTTATAGGAAGAATAAAGAGCTCATTTATAAAGGCCGCTGAACTTGATAATGAACATATTGATACACGCTGGGCATTGGTAGATGTATATTTATCGTTACCGGGTATACTTGGGGGCAGTGTGTCAAAGGCTAAGAAATATGCGAAGGAGTTACAAACTATCTCATCAATAGATGGGTATCTGTCTTTGGGGTATGTGTATGAGTATGATGATGAGCCTATTAAAGCAAAAGAAAATTACCTTAAAGGTTTATGGAATTTAGATGAGGTAGATCATATTACCCGTAATCAATTGCGATACCAAATTGGTAAGGTTTGTGGTGATTATGGAGTAAAAATAGACGAAGGTATTGGCCATATGGAAAAGTTTATTGATAACTACTCGGTAAAAGACGGTGTTGGTAAAGAATGGGTTTATTACAGAATGGCACGACTATACCGTCACAAGAATGATAAGAAAACGGCTAGGGAATGGGTTCAAAAAGCGATTGCCATAAACAATGAATTTGATTTAGCTTTAAAGGAACGGGAACGAATTGCCAGAATGATTATGTGATAAGAAATTTATCTATACTCATCACGAGCCGGACTAAAAACATCCATCAATTTACAAGGCGTAATAGCCTTGCCGCTATGCGGAAGGTTAGAGGCAATAGGAACAATATCTCCAGGATGATAAATTTTGGTTTCTCCATCCAAAGTAAATTCAAATTCCCCTTCAATAACATGCATTATTTGCTCATGTACATGATGATGTTCTGGTACTACGGCATCTTTTTCGGCATCCCAGAAAACTAATGTCATGGTTTCTGTATGTATTAGTTTGCCATGGTAACCTGGCATTATTTCTTTGGATGGGATATTAGAGAGGTTCATACTATTTTAATTTGTGCGCTAAGATAAAAAATAAAGCGTTGGTTTCTGATGCACACTTCAATCGCTATCTTTAACCCAGATTATGTATTAGAACTTCGTTATGAGCGTTACAACTACAATAAAATATAACTTTCTTAAGTTTTTCCATAGCACCGCTACGGTTAAACTTAAAAAAGTAGTGAAACGGTATATTTTGAAGTAGTTTTAAGGCGTAATAGATTTTCTAATGCATAATCTGGGTTGAACCATAAATTTTTATAAATGCAAATTCATTTTATTGCCATTGGCGGAAGTGCCATGCACAATTTAGCATTGGCCCTAGAGCATAAGGGTTATACTATAACCGGAAGCGATGATGTAATTTTTGAACCCTCAAAAACACGATTGGATGATAAAGGATTATTACCAGAGCCTTTCGGTTGGTTTCCTGAAAAAATACATACTGGCTTAGATGCCATTATTTTAGGTATGCATGCCAAACCTGATAATTCAGAACTATTAAAAGCACAAGAGTTGGGAGTGACCATTTATTCGTATCCCGAGTTTTTATACGAGCAGTCCAAGAATAAAACACGTGTTGTTATTGGCGGAAGTCATGGTAAGACCACTATTGCGTCTATGATTCTTCATGTATTGGGTTATCATGATAAAGCTGTTGATTATATGGTAGGGGCTCAATTAGATGGTTTTGACCGTATGGTACACCTGACCGAAGAAAATGATTTTATAGTTTTAGAAGGGGATGAGTATTTATCCTCTCCAATAGATAGAAGACCTAAATTTCATTTGTATCGACCCAATATCGCTTTGTTAAGTGGCATTGCTTGGGATCATATTAATGTATTCCCGACTTTTGATAATTATGTGGAGCAATTTCAGATTTTTGTTGATAGTATTGTCAAAGGTGGAAGCATCACCTATAATGAGGAAGACATTGAAGTGAAAAAAGTGATAGAAGCCTCTGAGAATTCCATTCGTAAATTGCCGTATCAAACCCCTGAATATAATGTAGAAGACGGACAAACATTTTTAGAAACTGCTGAAGGGCCAATGCCTATTGAAGTTTTTGGAAAGCATAATCTCAGTAACCTCGCCGGCGCGAAATGGATTTGCCAAAATATGGGTGTTGATGAAGACGATTTTTATGAAGCCATTGCCACTTTCAAAGGAGCCTCAAAGCGATTGGAGAAAATTGCCGAAGGCAAAACCAGTGTCGCCTACAAAGATTTTGCACACTCGCCAAGTAAGGTCGTTGCAAGCACAAAAGCAGTTAAAGAACAGTACCCGAACAGAAAATTGATTGCTTGTTTAGAGTTGCATACCTATAGCAGTTTTAATCCTGAATTTTTAAAAGAATATAAAGGCGCTTTAGATGCTGCAGATGTTGCTGTAGTGTTTTATCTATCAGAATCGGTCGCTATCAAAAAACTGGCCGCTGTAAGCTCTGGGCAGATTTCTGAAGCCTTTGTACGTAATGATTTGAACATTCATACCAATGCAAATGAATTTAAAAACTATGTGTTTGGGCAAGATTTTGATAATTCCGTTCTACTTCTAATGAGTTCTGGTAACTATGGCGGATTGAATTTCGAGGAACTAAAATCAAAGATAGAAGGTTGATATATACCTAAAGGACGCCCTAAAGAAAGCATGTTGAACAATATTGGTTATGAAGGCGTATGGGCATTTTCATGATTTTCAAAAATTTGCTCTATAAATGCGGTTATATCCTTTTTTTGACTACGTATCAGTTCCTGTTTGGCCAATTCTTGGTCTTTTTTAAGTTTGTCTTGAGAGAACTTAAACTTACCTTCCCAATCCGTGATTTCTATTTCAAAACCAATAATATAATCAACTAAACTATCCATTCTCGAATCATTTTGATCCAGAACGTATTTTGGGTTTTCGCCTTCTAAAAAAGAAGTCATACGAACCATGGTTTCTTTTACTGACTCTTTGTTAGTCAATAATTTTACCGTTCCTTTTAAATGTGAAAAAATATAATTCCATGTAGGTAACTGCCGTGTACTATATGTTGATGGTGATATGTAACAATCTGGTCCATGAAAAACTGCGGTAACTGTCGTACCATTGGTCAAGGTTTCTACCTGCGGGTTATATTTATCAATATGTGCCACCAGTTTTCCATATTTACTGCCATCTTCTTCATAAATAATAGGAATGTGTGTGATTAAAGGAGCATTGTTCTTTACGGTCACCAAAGTGCTGAACGGGTAATTTTTTACTACTTTGATTATATTCTTAAAATCCTTTTCCTGATGGTGTTTTGGTGGGTACTTCATATATAATTATTTTTTATTTCAAGGAAAGCCTTTATAATTAAGCCCCCAATTGGGGGTTAAACCCCAAATTGCGTAAGATGATGATTTAAATGTTTGTATTGCATTTGGCCCCACTGCTCATGTGTAAGCTTGCCGAACAAGGCGTGAGGGTTCCATTCAGTTCTTGTTTTGCACGCATGAAATTCAGTTGTCAACTGTTTCAGTTTTGTTTTTTCGGCGATTATGTTTTTATCCTCTTGTGTCTTTAGCGCAGGTAATGTAGGTAAGCTTTTACGCCAAGGTTTATCATTGTACATTGACTTTTTGAAAAACAGTTTCACGAAAAGATTTCCGTTTCCCGCTTTTTTGTTTTCAATGCCCAATTTTAAGGGAAATTGGCAATGCCAAGCCATTTGGCCCGCGGTCATCTTGCCCCATTGCCTTTCTGAATTCCCATTAAGGTTATCAATACGTTCTAAAAGCTCCTTATACGCATTTTCTTCAAAGATTGATTTCATTTTTAAACCATTTAAATACAGATGGAATTTACAATAAAATTTTTAGTTCACTATCTTTAACAAATGCAAGAAAAACCAACATCTTTTTCTATTAAAAACTGGTCAGATGATGATAAACCGAGAGAGAAATTGATGCAAAAAGGGAAATCGGTTTTGTCTAATGCCGAGCTTATTGCCATTTTGATCGGTTCTGGTAGCAGAAATGAAAGTGCGGTAGAACTTTCGAAAAGAATTTTGTCATTAGTTAATAATAATCTCAATGATTTAGGAAAACTTTCTATAAAGCAACTGATGCAGTTTAAAGGTATTGGCGAAGCAAAAGCGGT
>QIMC01000332.1 GCA_003232185.1 Flammeovirgaceae bacterium
TTTTCAAAATCAGGGTGGTCCCAAATTTTGCACCCTTTAACATTTAGGGCATGAATAATTTGACTGTAAGGGTGTTCCGCGGTGAGGTTCTTTAACTTGTTCTGGTCTTTTTCCTTAATTAACCCCGGGTCCTTAACTAGCTCTAGAAACTTTGCCTTATTCATTCCAGTTTTGGTTTGAGATCAAAATTAACAAAAATTACCAATTGGCAACGGTAGCATTGAAAATATCAAAAATAACCTGATCAAAAATGGTTTCGATCAGTTGGTCTTCTTCAGCGGTAAGGTTTGAAGTTTGAGAGTTGAAGTCGTCGAAGAATGAAAAGCTACGACTAAAATCTTCCTCTTCGTTCAGCGTATTTGTGAAGTCTACCTGAACCCTTATAGTCAGACGGGTAGATCCCGCTACATCCGACTGTTGATCGTTGCCGGAAGCAACTGGAGCCACAGGCATGGTGTTATACCCTGTAATACTACCTTCCACCAATAGTTCACCACCTGTTTCTACCACTACCAGACTGGTATTTCTTTGATAATAATCGCGCAACAATTCAGTAAATTGTTGACTCAGGTTCGCGGGTCCCTGGCCGGTATCATTGTAAAAATTTAACACAGTTATGGTCTTGGCATTGGTATTGGTTCCGGTAAAAGTGTAAACACCGCAACTGGTTATGGTTGTGATCACCAGGACTAAAAAGTAACTTTTATTCATTAATCTGATACTGCTTTATTTTTCTGTATAAGGTACGTTCTGAAATACCTAAATCTTGAGCTGCATATTTTCTCTTCTTATTGTTTTTTTGTAAAGCTTTAATAATTAGCTCTTTTTCCTTTTTTTCGATTGAAAGCGAATCGTCTGATTCTGTTTCATGGGTTATATCCTGGATAATGACATCACTACCAGAGGGTTCAACCACTTTCATATTTAAGGCTCGATCTGCTTTTTCGACAGGGTTTATGATGTAGGGCGTGTCAGACTCACCGGCAGATTCATCTTCGATGTTCTTAAATAGTCCCTGATGTTTCTGTAACAATTGTTCATCATGATCTCCGCTGATCAGTTGAAACACCAATTTTTTTAATTCAGTAACATCCTGTTTCAAATCAAATAAGACCTTGTACAATATATCTCTTTCAGATACATTGGTATCCTTGTCTTTTCTTTGATAAAGTATCGGCATATTCCTGAAATCATTAGGTAGGTATCTGCGTAATGTGTCTGCGGAAACAGATCGCTCTAATTCCAAAACCGATATTTGTTCTACCAGGTTCTTTAACTGGCGGATATTTCCAGGAAACCGAAATTTAAGCAATACTGCCTGGGCATTTTCCGAAAGCTGAATGGGTTTCACTCGATATTTTTCTGAGAAATCTGAGGCGAATTTTCGAAATAAAAGCAACATGTCGTCTCCACGGTCTCTCAATGCCGGTACAGCAATAGGAACAGTACTCAGGCGGTAGTAAAGATCCTCTCGGAATTTACCATCCATTACTGCCGCGTGCAGATCAACATTACTGGCAGCCACTACCCGAACGTTAGTTCTCAGCACTTTGGAAGAGCCCACTTTAATAAACTCCCCGTTTTCAAGTACCCTGAGTAATCTGGCTTGTGTTCCAAGCGGCATTTCAGCAATTTCATCCAGAAAGATTGTACCTCCGTCTGTTACTTCAAAGTAGCCTTTCCTGGCTTCGTAAGCTCCTGTAAAAGACCCTTTTTCATGGCCAAATAACTCTGAGTCTATGGTGCCTTCCGGAATAGCACCACAATTAATAGCGATCAGCCTCCCGTGCTTGCGTACACTGAGCTGGTGGATGATTTTTGAAAAAGACTCTTTGCCACTTCCACTTTCGCCAGTGATAAGCACGGTCATATCAGTAGGTGCCACCTGAGCTGCTACTTCAATAGCATGAATAAGTGAAGGAGAATTTCCTATTATCCCGAACCTTTGTTTTATGCTTAATATTTCAGAGTCTTTCATAATTAAATGGCTGATCCAAGCAAAGTGGCTGCTGAACAACCGGTAATTAACACATTTGCATAGCTCCCTTTTTGATGATTGCCTTTTGGAAAAATCACTACCTTGTTGGCACTATTTCTTCCACGCAAGAAGTCTTTTGAACGTTTGGAGTATCCCTCTATTAATACCTGATGAAGCTGGTTAATAGAGCCTTGATTGCGCTCGAGTGAATGTTCTTGTTGTTTTGTTATGATCTCCTGAAGTCGACGCTTTTTTGTGCCTGGATTGATGTCGTCTTGGTATTTTTTTGCCGCTAAGGTGCCTGGGCGTTCAGAGTAGTGGAACATATAGGAGAAATCAAATTTGACTTCATTCATCAAGGACAAGGTCTCTTGGTGCTCCTCCTCAGTTTCACTGCAAAAACCGGTGATCATGTCACTGGATATTCCGCATTCGTCTCCTAAAATTTCCTTGATAGACGATATTTTTGCCAGATACCATTCCCGGTTATAAGTCCTGTTCATTAGTTTAAGAATCCGGGAACTACCGCTTTGTACCGGCAAATGAATATAATTGCAAATATTTTGATTGCGTTTAATGGTGTATAGGACCTCATCAGTAATGTCCTTTGGATGAGAAGTGGAAAATCTTACTCTAAGCATTGGATCGATCCTTGCCACCATTTCAAGCAGCTGTGCAAAGGTCACGAAATTCTCAGTCCCATGCTTTTTAATAGGTAACTTGGTGTCAGGTGATTCTTCAGCTGACCACTTATACGAATCGACGTTTTGCCCAAGCAGCGTAACTTCTCTAAATCCCTTTTTGAACAAATCGGTAGCTTCCTGTATGATGGAATGCGGGTCTCTGCTTCGTTCCCTCCCCCGTGTAAAGGGCACTACGCAGAAAGAGCACATATTATCACATCCTCGCATGATGGAAATAAAAGCGGAAACGCCGTTGGAATTTAGGCGTACCGGGCTAATATCGGCATAGGTTTCTTCCCTTGAGAGAAAAGTATTAACCGCTTTTTGGCCATCCTCAACTTCCTGAAGGAGATTGGGAATATCTCTGTAGGCATCAGGACCGGCAACCAGGTCTACGATTTTCTCCTCTTCCAGCAGTTTGGTTTTGAGCCGTTCCGCCATGCATCCAAGCACGCCAATAGTTACTCCTGGGTTTTTTTTCTTAATGGAATTGAACTGAGCCAAACGCCTTCTAACAGTCTGCTCTGCTTTCTCTCTGATGGAACAGGTATTGATAAATATGATATCAGCATCTTCCGCAGTATCAGTAGTGCTAAAACCATGTTTGAGCATAATGGAAGTCACGATTTCGCTATCTGAGAAATTCATTTGACACCCATAACTTTCAATATACATTTTCTTGGGAATCAATACCGGCCTGGAAGCATCATTGTTTTGGATGATACCTGGCTCGTTTTCGGTGCTTTGATCGACAATATCAATGTCCGCAATCAACTTTCTCATCTAATGTCAAATTATTGGCTTAGCCATGCTCATTAAGCAGCAAATATAACCAATTCCACACAAAATAATGACATAATGTCAGTTAAACCAGTGTGTGCATAAATAGTAATGGATTACCTTGGCTAGGATCATTGGTAAACATAAGTTTAACCCGGAATTATGCACTAGAAATCTATTCCGAGCCCTAACTGACTACGCCAAAGGCGTCCCGTTGGGGCAATCTAGGCACTTGCTCTATTTTTCCTACTCACCATAACGGTGCTATGTTTCCGTTGCAAAAACCTGTGCGAGTGCCTATATTACAGCCATTTAAGGCTCTCACTACGAGGGTTGAAAACGTACCTGGAGTTATTAAAAGTTGGCCCATGGCGGTATACCAACAGGTTGATTTCTTTGAATGTTTCTGAAATAGTCTAAATAAAAACTGTATGAGAATTATACTTAAATTATTGTTATCTGCTGTAGCAGTGGTGGTTACAGCTTACATCCTTGACCCATATGTTCAATTGGAAAGTTTTAAGGTGGCTATTTTGGTGGCGGCGGTTCTATCGCTTTTTCATATTTTCCTTAAACCAATATTAGTGGTGTTGACCATCCCTGTTACCCTGGTTACTTTGGGGCTGTTTCTTTGGGTAATCAATGGCGCACTGATTTTATTGGCATCACGATTTATTGATGGGTTTCTGGTGACCGGGTTTTGGTGGGCCGTGCTATTCAGCTTCATTCTGGCAATAGTAGTGAGCTTTTTGCACAAGTTTGTTCCGGAGAATAAAGGTGGTTAGCCACTGCGACTGGTCCGCTTGGGCTGGTAGTAATACCTCGGTTTGGGTGTTCCTTCTTGTTTCTCCTTGATTATTTTAAACCCTTTCTTAACAGGGGGGCGAGTGGCGCCAATTCTAATTCCCAGCTGTATTTCATGGTTGTTGTATTTGGGGCTTAAATCCTGAGATCCGGGAAATTCCAAAGAATAACTAATAGAAGCTATGTCGCGTATGCGTAATCCAACTATACCGGCAGCTCCGTAGTTTTGTCGGTATATAGCCCCCACCCAAAATTGTTTTTGAAAATGAGCAATAGCAGCTACCTCCCACTGATTGGCAGAATCTTTGTTGATTCGATACAAGAGCTGAGGTTGTATTTCTAAGCCTTCATTGATAGGCAGCATATAGCTGGTAGAAAATATCGCTGCTCTAAAAGGGTCGAAATCCAGCTTGCTGAAAGAGTTGTTTTCCGGGTTCTCTAAATCGATGGGTTCATGATCAAATATGCTGGGTAGTGAAAATCCCAACTGTAGGGCTTTCCAACGATAGGCGAATCCCAATTGTGCATCGGCGTAAGCCACACTCTCTTCTGCACTTTGGAGCCCGGGTATTCCCGGGTTGTTAATGGATTTCAGTTCAATCCTATCCAGACCAAATCCTCCGGAAATTCCAAAATGGAAGAACTGATCTTCTGTTATGGGAATAATCCGTGCAAATGAAACATATGCCAATGATTGCGATGCAGTATCCCATGAGGTATTGAAAAATGAGATGCCAAACCCACCTGAGCTGGCAACTGGAGTATTAAAGGTAAACGAGGTGTTTGAAGGGGCTTCACTATTGCTAAACTGCTGCCTTCTATTAACATACATGATCGCATGATTCTCAAACCCTGCAAAGGAGGGGTTGTATAAATACGGAGTAAGAAAATAGTGGTTCTGAAGCGGTATCTGTTGACTGAATACTGGCAACACCCCCAAAAGAGTACTTAGAACCAAAAAAAATAGTATCCTTTTCATAAAAATTGATCACAAATTTAAAACTTATATCAGTATTAATCACAGTTTTGTTTAACTAATCCTGCCTGGTGTGATGTTTTTGTACTTTATTGATAATCAAAAGATTGATTACTTTAGTAACTAACGGAACATATAACCTTAAATGGATATATATGGTAAATATTGCAGTTAGTAGCTGATAAATTATTTCGAACCAGCCAAAACTCAACCACAACAGTTGAACCCGGTTTATGCACTAGAAATCTATTACGAGCCTTAACTGACTACAATCTAGACGCTTGCTCGATTTTTGCTACTCACCATAACGGTGCTATGTTTCCGTTGCAAAAATCTGTGCGAGGGTCTATCTAATAGCCATTTAAAACGCTCATTACGAAGTCTAATGCATATACCGGGTTGAACTTATTTTCTGAAAGTTCGTGTTTAAAAATACATGCATACAGATTTTATCAGGTTCCGTACCAGTCTGGTCTATACTATAGCCTTCGTAGGTTTTTTGTGGTTGGTCAAAGCCATTGAAACCCTATTATCATTCGATCTGGGCATACTGGGGATCCACCCGAGGTCCCTGGCTGGAACGGTTGGAATTATTACCGGGCCTTTGGTTCATGGTGACTTTCATCATCTGATGTCTAATACGCTATCGCTGATTATTCTGGGTGTAGGGGTATTTTATTTCTACCATAGAATTGCTCTTAAGGTTTTCATTGGGATATACTTTTTTACCAGTTTGTGGGTTTGGATATTGGCTCGTGATGCCTATCACATAGGAGCTAGTGGCATTGTTTATGGGTTGGCCTCGTTCTTGCTTTTTAGTGGATTTTTCAGAAAGGACAGCCGGTCAATTGCTATTTCACTGATAGTAATATTTCTATATGGAGGGATGGTGTATGGGTTATTTCCTGTCAATGAAGAGGTTTCCTGGGAGTCCCATTTATTGGGAAGCATCGTCGGGTTCCTGGCAGCATTTATTTACCGAAAACATTTAAGTGTTATACAGCTACATTCAATTACAGAAGAACCCTCTTCCTCGCCGGATGAAGTTCCATTTTCATCAACAACTTATCATCATACTGCTCAAAATAAAGGGAAGGAATTGCAGTATTTCTACAAACAACGGAAATACCCGGAACAGGATGATGATACTGAAAAATTGACAACTAAGTAGTCACATCCCATCTTTTTATTGCTATCTTTGCGCTTTACAAAAAATAAAAAGTCGTGAAAAATTTGTCCTTAATCCTTAATGTGGTACTGTTTGTTGCAGTAGCGGTACTATATTTTCTACACTTTTCAATCCAGAGTAATTCTGAAGAATCATCAGAATCTACCATGGTTGATTCGCTGCCAGTGAATATAGCATATATCAACTCCGATACATTGTTGAAAAATTATGAATTTTCAAAAGTGGCATCAGATCAACTGGAAAACAGGAAAGATGAATTGCAAGCTGAATACGAGAACCGTGCCAGGGGATTACAAACTGAAATAGCCAACTTTCAAAGAAACGCTCAGAATATGACTATAGCCCAGGCTCGGGCAGTGGAAGAAGACCTGACCAAGAAGCAACAAAATTTAATGCGGTATCAGGAAACTTTATCCCAGACTTTGCTTCAGGAAGAATCTAAAATAAGCAACGAACTTTATAATAAAGTGGCCAATTATTTGCGAGACTATGGCCTGGCCAATAACTATCAAATAGTGCTTACATACCAAAAAGGGAGTGGAGTACTGTACGCAAATGACAGCTTAAATATCACCCGGAAAATCATATCCGGGCTCAATCAAGCCTACCAGCTTGAAAGCGAGCAGGCAGACACCGTGGCCACTCAATAACCAATAGTTTACCATATTTTGTTAGTGCCAATTGAACCTGACCCTGATTTAGGCAGGCATTAATGGACCATCACCTTTTATTTTAAGCAATAATCAGCTTAATTTGTTTTGATCGGGATCCATTATCTACCCATTGATGCGAATAGTGTTGTTCTATATATTTTTGTCTCTGGTAATGTTGCTGCTGGTATTCTATTACTGGGGCAGTAGTGGTAGTATCAATCAAAACCAGCTGCATCAGGAGGTTTCTTTGAAAACTAATCAAAGGCAAAGCAGTGACACCTTTTCGATTATGACCTATAATCTTGGTTATTTATCTGGAATGACCAACAACCTCCCACAAAAGGCTTCAAAAGAGTTGTTCGATAATAATCTGGTTGCAATACAGGTGCTACTAAACAAATTACAGCCTGATATATTAGGACTCCAGGAAATTGATTACCATGCGCACAGGTCATATTATACCAACCAGTTGGATGCCCTTTCGAAGGGATATCAGGTGGGTGTTAAATCAATAAACTGGGATAAAAACTATGTGCCTTTTCCTTATTGGCCACCGGCGGTGCATTTTAGAAAAATGCTTTCAGGTCAGGCAATTTTAAGTAAATTCCCAGTATCAAGGAGTGAAAGAATTGTGCTGCCTGGACCCGGGAATGCCCCTTTCTACTATCGCGCTTTTTATTTGGATCGATTGATTCAAGTGGCTGAATTATCCATCAATGGAAAAGCAGTGATGGTATTAAATGTTCATTTAGAGGCCTTTGATAAGGAGACCAGAGAAATTCAGGCACAAGAAGTTATGAAAGCAGTCGAGCTGTACATCAACAAATTGCCTTTGATGCTAATCGGTGATTTTAATGCCCGGCCGCCATTTGCCAAAGAACAGCTTACCAATGAAATGTTTCTGGAACATCCGTTGTTATCGCTTGCCGTCAACCGTGAGCGCTATTTGGCCAATGAACCGGCACATTTTACCTTTGATACTGATTTTCCTTATGAAAAACTGGATTATATATTTTATTCCCACCAAAAAATTCAGCCGGTGAAAGTATCAACGGTGACGGAGGCAGGAGAGATATCAGATCACTTACCGGTATTAATGGAATTTACATTGCTTGATCAATAACGATGGAGTACCTGACCCCTTTTAACAGTAATGAGGTAGTTAAACACCGGAAAGGTGAGGTAAAACTGGGTGAACGTTTCAGGCTTTGTGAAAGACCCACATTGGAGAACCTGAAAAGACATAAAAAAAGAGGAGCGAAATTTGCATTAATTGGCATTCCTGAAAGTATTGGAATTCTGGCAAATCAAGGTGAGGCAGGAGCAGAGTATGCCTGGGATCAATTCATTCTCCAATTTGCCAATTTACAGAGCAACCGGTTTTTTGATGGATCCAATATTATTTGTTTGGGACAGGTGGAAACAAAAGACCTGCAAAAGCGAGCTGTCTCCTTAAACCCCAGGGACGATCGGTATTATACCAAACTTAAATCACTTTGTCAGGAGGTAGACCAAAGGGTATTACCTATCATGGAATTGTTGGCCAGGTCAGGGCTGATCCCAATAGTAATTGGTGGAGGTCACAATAATGCTTTCCCGATTATAAAGGGAATGTCAATGGGTTTGGGTTCAACACAGGGAATTGGTTGTATAAACTGTGATGCACATGCAGACTTCAGACCATTGGAAGGCCGGCACAGTGGCAACGGTTTTAGTTACGCTTTTTATCAGGGATATCTTCAACGATATTTTGTTTTGGGTTTGAATGAAAATGCCAATAGTGAGACAATGTTGAAAAACATGGACATGGAGCCTCGTGTGGGTTATGCTTTCTATCAATCGGAGATTGAACCAAATGTATCCGAGGCGGTGAAGTTCATACAAGCAACCAATGGGCCGGTTGGTTTGGAGGTAGATCTTGATGCACTGTCGTTCATTCCAGCTAGTGCCTACTCCGTAAAGGGCTTTACCATGGATCAGGCCAGTGTGTTAATAAAGAGTCTTTCGAAAAAAACAAATCCCGTTTATCTGCATTTAACTGAAGGTCAAATCAAAAACGAAACCAGAGAAGCTAAAATAATTGGTAAAGTTTTATCCGCTTTGGCCCTGGATTTTATTAAATCATGCCCTGATCAGTAGCAATGTCCACATCTAACCGCAGCATCTATCAAAGCATATGGATCCCGTTACGACTTGCGCTCATCATGGTTTTATTTTTTGTGGTCCAGACCTATTTACAGGTAGAAATGAGGTTCCTTGCCAATGAACCTCGGACTTTGGAAGGACTGGTTGGAATCCTCTTTGCGCCCCTGGTTCACATAAGCCTGTTCCATCTACTTTCCAATTTATTTCCTTTGTTGTGCCTTGGCACGGTAGTTTATTGGTTCTATGGAAGAATAGCATCAGCAGTCTTTTTAAGATGTTATTTACTCCCTCAGGTACTGGTGTGGTTGTTTGCAAGGCCAAATTTGCATGTTGGCTCAAGTGGGTTGGTCTACGGATTAGCATTCTTCCTCATTTTTCTGGGTTTCTTCCGCAAGGACTTTAAGTCTTTATTTATCTCAATACTGATCCTTTTGTTCTTTGGAGGCCTATTTTACGGAATTGTACCCAATTATAGCGGAATCAGTTGGGAGTCTCATTTGGCTGGTGTTATAGCCGGTGGGATAAGTGCATTTGAATTTAGTAAGAAAGGGGGGGCGAATACTGAATACTGAATGACGAAT
>QIMC01000198.1 GCA_003232185.1 Flammeovirgaceae bacterium
GCAGATAGAGACGCGGCCGAAACATCTTTGTCACAAGCTGTTGAACAGGTGGCATCTTCTGAAGCAGATTTGCAAAAAGCGGAACAACAATTAGGGGTATCCGGTCCCGAAAACCCACAAGTACGCTCATCAGTAGTGGCCCTGGAACAAGCACACCTAAACCTGGCTTTCAGCACCATTGTCGCACCGGCAAAAGGAGTAATTGAAAGCTATAATGTGGATCTTGGGTACTATGCCTCACCGGGACAATCACTAGCCATGCTGGTAACAGTTACAGACCTTTGGATCCAGGCAGATTTAAAGGAAAATAATCTTTCCAATATAAAACCCGGAGACCCGGTCGAGTTTGTGTTGGACGTGGCTCCCGGTAGAGTTTTTAAAGGATCTGTACGTTCTTTGGGCTATGGAGTAAGTTCAGGATCCAATGAACGAGGCAAGCTTCCGGATGTCGAAAGCACCAGTGGATGGCTGCGAGACCCACAACGTTTTCCAGTGATCATCTCAATGAACAATCATGAAGTGGAGTCCATTACCAGGCTTGGTGGCCAGGCCGACATAGTGATCTTCACCGGAAATCATCCATTGCTCAATATGCTTGGCCGATGGAGGTTAAGAATTAATGGATGGCTTTCCTATATCCGCTAAGCCATGATCGCAGCAAATCTTACCACAAACAATTTCCGACCAATCGTTCGATACGCTGCAGGCGCAACCTTAATGGTGGCAGTTGCCATGGGGTTCAATTGGACGCTATCTTTCTTATTGCCAGTACTTTCTTTAAGCTTTATAGCACCTGGAGGCAAACCACCTGATATCAAAGGGGGGCTTTTTTTCGTCGGATCATGCGCAGTAGCTTGCTTTTTGGGAGTTACACTTGCTTACAGTTTCCTTTCAATGCCCCCTATTCACATACTTATCACCTTCATATTGTTGTTCCATATATTTTATACCAGAAACCCATTATTTAACCCTCTGGTAAAAGTTTGGTTCCTGATAGCAATTCTTTTAATCCCAAATTTAGCAATTCAGTCGTTTGCACTGGCAAAGATCATTGCCATAAGTCTGGTGGTGACCGCTGCTTGCACCATTTTGTTAATATGGGTTATTTATTTGCTGGCCCCTGAAAACAAGATGGAGTCTCAAGAAGCACAAAAATCTGATTCCAAACCCAAAACAGAACCTACCGTTAAAGAACGGTTTACCACGGCTCTTACCAGTACTGTGGTTATTATGCCGGTTTATCTTGTTTTCTACTTTGCTACCATTCCCAATGCTCTTTTGATTTTGGTCTTTGTTGCCATTCTATCCATGCAACCGGCATTTGCTAAAGATTGGAAGGTTGGGAAAGCACTGATAATCGGCAATACCCTCGGTGGCCTGGCAGCAGTATTAGGGTATGAAATACTAACTATGGTCCCCGAGTACAGCTACCTTATTGTATTGGTATTATTTGGAGGTTTAGTCTTTGGAAAATACGTATTTAGTGAAAGCCCGCTAGCTGCCGTCTATGGAATGGCCTTTTCAACGTTTCTGCTGATTATCTGTTCTGTAACCGGTTCAGATGGTGACGGCGGTGCAGTGAGTAAAGTCTGGTCTAGAGTGATTCAAATAATGATAGCTGTTATCTATTTTGTTACTGCATTTGGATTGATTGAAAAACTGAAACCAAGCCGATGAAAACCATTAAGGAATATAGTCTTAAGCTGCTCATTGCCTTAACCGTTATGGTTGCCGCCTGTAAATTAGGGGAACCTTATTCCAGATCCGAGATTACCGGTCCTCAGCACTTCCGTTTTGACTCTATCCCTGGTGAGTCTGTGGCAAACTTGCCGTGGTGGGAATTGTTTGGAGATACCGTTCTACAGGAAATGATACTTACTGGTTTAAAGAACAATAGAGACCTCAATATTGCCATTACCAGAATCAGGGAAGCTGAGTTACAGATAGGTATTGTACGGGCCAATTTGTACCCCAGAATTAATTATGGTGGAGGCGGCACATTTTCTGCTTCTTCGGATGCAACTGATTCAAAAGTCACCGGAACAGCTTTGGCCAATGTCTCCTATCAGGTAGATCTTTGGGGAAGATTCCGTAATCTCACAGAAGCGGCTTTCCAGGAGTACTTGGCCACTGAAGAGGCTTATAGAAGTCTGACATTATTAGTTGTTGGTAGTATTGCTCAGGGATATTTGTTGTTGCGGGATCTTGACAATCGACTGATCATCTCAGAAAGGACCCTGGAAACCTGGCAATTCAATCTGGATCTGGTGCAGGCCCGATTCAACGCAGGCATAATATCAGAAGTTGATGTAAAACAGTCCATAATCCAGGTAGAAGGGGCCCGAACTACTATTCAAACCTTTATCAGGTTAAGAGTGCAGACTGAAAATGGTTTAAGCATTTTAATGGGATTGCCCCCACAAAATATTGAAAGGGGAGTAAACTTGGAAGAGCAGGTTTTTCCTCCGGAATTACCAACGGGCCTGCCATCGGAACTGCTAGACCGCAGGCCTGATATACTCACTGCCGAAAGAAGGCTAGAGGCCCAAACTGCCCGGATCGGTGCTACCGAAGCCTTACAATATCCACAATTGACACTTACTGCTGACTTGACTGCTTCATTCGCTAACCCGACCGTTATGTTTGGTAATCTTAGCGCACAAATATTTGGGCCTCTATTCAATTCAGGGGAAAACAAAAGAAAACTAGCAATAGAAATCCAACGGACTGAAGGACTGTTACTGACCTATGAAAACACTTTTTTAAATGCGCTTAGGGAGGTTGAGGATGCCATGGTCGCTGTAAACACTTATAAAAAGGAGTTTGAATCCAGGATGCTGCAAGTTAATGCTGCCTCAGAAGCCCTGGAGATGGCCTGGGTGCGCTATGAGAACGGGGTCACCAGTTACCTGGAAATACTTGATCTTCAGCGATCTGAATTTAGTTCCTATCTGAACGCATCAGAAACCTTGCAATTGCAACTCACTTCTTCCGTGCAATTGTACCAGGCATTGGGTGGTGGATGGGAAATTCCGGCGGATTCATTAGTTACTAATTAGGGTGCAGAAAAGGTCGAACATCGATCAATGAATAATAAAACAAATAAACCACAAAATGCGATTAACCTTTTTCATTTCCCTTCTGGCTGCCAGTTGCTTTTCCATCACCGCTCAGGACAGTCAACTCACTCTGGATCGTATTTTTAAAACCAATGATTTTAGGAATGAAAGGTTCGGTCCTGCCAGATGGACCGAAGGCGGTAAAGCTTATACCACCTTGGAGCCCTCTGCTTTATATCCCGGAAAGATCGATATCATTGAATATGTGGCAAAATCAGGAATACGTTCAGTATTGGTAAGCGCGGATCTGCTAATCCCGGAAGGAAAAACCCAACCATTGACCCTGGAGGATTATCAGTGGTCACATGCGAAACGTTTTCTATTGATTTACACGAATTCTCAAAAAGTGTGGAGAGACAATACCAGGGGTGATTATTGGGTATTGAATTTATCTTCCGGGCAATTGAGACAACTAGGAGTAGATTTTCAGCAATCCAGTTTGATGTTTGCCAAATTTTCTCCTGATGATACCCGGGTTGCTTATGTAAGTAGCCATAATATATATGTTGAAAATATTGAAACTGGTTCTGTGATTACCATTACCAATGACGGATCTGAGCGGTTGATCAATGGAACCTTTGATTGGGCTTACGAAGAGGAGTTTGGGATACAGGATGGTTTTCGATGGAGCCCAGATGGAAATCAGATCGCCTATTGGCAGCTGGATGCTACTGAAATCAGGGATTTCTTAATGATCAACAACACCGATTCCATTTATTCTTATACTGTTCCAGTACAATATCCTAAGGTTGGAGAAGATCCTAGCAGCTGTCGTATTGGGGTTGTCAACGCAACAGGGGGAGCGGTACAATGGATCCCTGTGCCTGGTGACAGCAAACAGAACTACCTTCCCAGAATGATGTGGGCACCTGATTCACGAACGATCCTGATACAGCAAATCCCCAGAAAACAAAATACCAATAGGATCTGGGCATATTCAGTTGCCGACCAGTCAATAGAACACATTTATACAGATACGGATGAGGCATGGGTATCCGCCATTGATGATTGGATATGGCTTAATCATGGCAAGGAGTTCAGTTGGATCAGTGAGAAAAGTGGTTGGAAACATTTTTATAGAGTTAAGCTAGATGGAACTGGAGATATAGCAGTAACCAATGGTGACTACGATTTGATCAGCATTGAGCTTTTAGACGATAACAACTCATTGCTTCTCCTGATAACCCTACTCAACGCTATCTTTACCGAACAAAATTATCCGGCCGTGGGAAACCACAAAGATTGACCCCAACAGATCAACCGGGTGATCATAGCTATCAAATAGCCCCTGGGGGCAAATACGCCTTTCACAGCTACTCCACCGCCAATACACCACCGACGATAGATTTGATTTCCCTGCCAAACCATAAATCCGTGCGAATTTTGGCGGCAAATGTTCAATATAAAAATAACCTGGACGCCCTGGATAAAAACCCTATAGAGTTTTTCCATATAACTACCAAAGCTGGAGTAAATATGGATGGATATATGATCCTTCCCACCGGTTTTGACAAAAGTAAAAAATATCCAATTATATTTTATGTATATGGGGAACCTGCCCGACAAACTGCCCGCGATCAATGGGGTGGAACCCGGA
>QIMC01000325.1 GCA_003232185.1 Flammeovirgaceae bacterium
TTTCCTCTTTTGTCAATCTTGCCATTGCCGGGCTTGTGGAAGGAAGCCGATAGTACTTCACCCGATTGACTTTATTTGATATTTTTGGAAGAACACGCTTTTTATATTCTTTTTCTGCCTTTGTTCCGTTAAAGAACACATATTTGATATCTGGATGCATTGCATAGAATGATTCAAAATCATTAGTAACTATTGATAATCTTTCTATTGAAGAATCTAAGCTGTCTTTTCTCACGCAGGCTTTTAAGACATCCCATAAAGCAATTTTATTTTCTTTTAGTATTTCTTTTCTTTCATCGTAGCTTATCTCTGAACTGACATTCAATATTCTTTCCAGGATATACCAGAAGCTATTACGAGAATGTGCATAATATTCCTTCTTATTCAGAGATTCTTTTCCTGGCATAGATCCTAATATGAGCACTTTTGCGTTTTTGGCTGAAATTGGCGGGGAACCAGTAATCATCCTCATCTTTTTTAAAACCTGACGCCCAAGCTCAGCGACGGCGGTAGCCGCAGGCGGCGGATCCGGTTCGCTGGATTGGTTTGTTAACATAATCCCAGGGAACTTGCCAGTTAGATTCAATAGACACCGTACCTCTTGCCTGCCTCAACAAAACAGAAAAGATTTTCCTCTGGTGTATCATAAGGTGTTTGATCACCAACACCCAGAATATAACCTCCTCCATCCTTGGCTGCATTCATGCAACGCATTACTTCCTTTTCGACATCTGCAGTGTTCCCATTGAGCATCACAGTAATAGAATTAACATTGCCGCGTAACGAAACTCTATCGCCAAAAACTTTCTTCACTTCAGCAAGGTCAACATCTCCGGTCGGTGGAGATTCCAACGCATCAAAACCATCAACTCCCATTTCAGCTGTGATAGGTAAGGCCTTGCGTGACCTACCACACATGTGATATTGAACGGGAATATCATACTTGTGCGCTACCCGGCAGATTGCTTTACCAAACACTAGGCTGTATTTCCTGTGAAGGTCAGGACTGATAACGCTCATGGAAGTACTCGATCCGCCCAACCCAACTGAGTCAAGGACAGTATTTGTCAGCACATAATCTGTCAATGACATTGCATATTCAGTATATGCCTGAAAAAGCGTGGTCACCAATTCGGGATAATCTAAAAGGTCCATTATCATTGCCTGAGTGCCGCGCATTTCATCCCACCAATCGATAGGCGTAGGGATCCATAATCCCACATGCGCTCTGGGTCCAATATCTGCATAAGCATTTGTTATTTCTTCCAGGTCTTTGCTGTCAGGATGTTTCAATAGGTCTAATATTTTATCACGTTCGGATTCGGGATCTTTAACATAATGGGAAAGAAAGCTGACTGGTGACCTCCGGCCAATAAATAGATCCGCAGACAAGTTTCCCTTGGAAGTATAAATTATCTTTGTATAGGTCACAGTCTTCACTGTTTCCTTTACGTTACATATCTCCGTTGGCGGATCGTATGGAGAAGGATTTGGACTCAAATGTATAAAACTGTCCGCTCCAAAACGATCGTGCTCTGTCTCAACACGTGCTTTCCATAGGGGAATTTTATTCTTCCACATAAAGGAAATATAATCGTTCCCAAAATATCTAACGGGCACCATTTCACTAAGGCCTAGAGTTACTGGAACCCGGTCAGGCATGCAGTTTCTCAGTGCAGTTGTAATTCGCTCTTTTGCTGTCATTTTATTATCTCTATGTAATGTTTCCTCCAATTGGTCTAAAAAGATATTCCTAAAACAATAACGCCCAAGCTCAGCGACGGCGGTAGCCGTTCGCTGTAGCGGCTTATTCGACTTCCTCCCATGGAAAATATTTGGGCACACCAAATAATGGGGCAAGTTCTCGAAAGAAGGCAAGATGCCCCAAATAACCAGGATGAATTGCATCTCCCATTCTCGGCCATAATCCTGTTGAATCAGCGACTGGATGCTTGGGGTTAAATGTTTTC
This sequence comes from Flammeovirgaceae bacterium, assembly GCA_003232185.1. GTDB lineage: Bacteria > Bacteroidota > Bacteroidia > Cytophagales > Cyclobacteriaceae > SZUA-3. The sequence continues at coordinate 1,971 of QIMC01000325.1, forward strand.
GAGACCCAGAGGTTGTAGTGATCAACAACGGTACAAATTTCTTTTTGCTTTTTGAAGTTGTCCTATTTTTCTGCTAATATTGTCCATCGTCCATCCTTAAATTTAACAGGAAGGAAATTCCCCTCAGCATCATAAATTCCATACACACCATTTTTCTCTATGCGTTTTATCCATTTATTCCCCACAAATATTTCCACAACTGGGTTATCACTATCCGGATTATCAATCCGTAAGTCAAAATCGTTGTCCGCATTCAGATCAACCATAGTTCTACGATGTGTTCCATCTTTATTATACGATTCAACTATTTTTCTATTTAGGTTACCATCAAAATTGGTATCTTCAGACTCGTATATCAAGACCCCATTTTCAAAATGCATAATGTCGTCAACCCTGCCATCTGAATTCCTATCCTTCTCCCAGTATATGGGGGCATTGTTTATCCCAAAGACAAGATTTTTACACTTTGGGTCATCTTTGGTTACAAAACTTGACAGGTGGATTTTTCGACCATCATCAGTGGCACCAAGATATCTGGATCGATATTTGCCTCCATCTTTATAACCTCTCCAGCTATATCGATATTGTCGAAATAAATATCCTGTACTGAAACTTAAGAGCAAAACCAATATTAAGATAAAATGCCTTGATAAAACCTTAACCTTGCTCATTTTATTCTCCTTCGCTACCTACCATTAAAAAAGACGCGCATCTTTAGGATCATTAATGATTCACCCTTTTTCTTTCTTTATATTCTATCCCACAGTTTCCTTTATTTATCCTTTATGAGCTAAAGATACTTTATATAGACCGTAATAAACAAGGCATGCTAAAAGAAGTGTCTCAATAAGCATGAATGAAATCATCATAAATGAGATATATGGGGCAAATGCCTCGTATTCATCAAGAAGCCCGCTTTTGTACCCTTGGAATTTTGGAATCGCTAAAATAATATCGTTAAAAATGGTGATAAAGGCCCAAGCTGCTAAAAGAACGGCCGCCCATGTGCGATTTCTCAGTACAAATACCGCTCCCAGCAGCAATATTGTTACTGTGCCAACAACCAATAAAGTTGGTGCCTTCCATATGTCTGGTACTGCTTTGGTTAAGGCAAAAATAATTGCAACTACTGCGACAAATTTTGCGCCAATAATCTTTGGTAATTTCATTTTATCCTCCTAACGTCAGAAATCAGCGACTGGGGCCGGCGCCGCAGGCGGCGGATCCAGTTCGCTGTATTGGTTTGTTAGCAGTTTATTTTTCTATATCTTTTTATTTGCAAGAATCTCTATCCTCTCCTCAATCTGCTGAAGAACATCTTCTGGAATTTCTTCTTTTTGCAAAATCCCTGCCTCTAATCCTATTGCAACTATCATGTCTGCTTTAAAATAATTGTGTTTCTTCCACAACTCCCGAGATGGTCCATCATGAAACTTATGTATATATTCACTTATCTCAAAACAATCTATCTTTTTCTCCTTCCATTCATCAAACCTCTTTGCCAATTCCTCTACATACTGATCAAGCTCTCTCTTCCATACCAACGTGGCAAGTTCTTTCAATTTTTTTCTCATTTCTTTATTATATTTTTTCATATTTATTCTCTGCTAACGCTAAAAATCAGCGACCGGAGCCGACGCCGCAGGCGGCGGATCCAGTTCGCTGTATTGATTCGTTAGATTTGAAGCCTCCATTTCCCATCCATATCTCTCAAAATTTGTTTGAAATTATCTTGTCCTTTTTTGGGCACGTATCTTTGCCATTGGATTTGCCAGACAAAGTAATCACTATAAGGAATCAAGTCAATAGATTGCAGAAACCATATGTCCTTATCTATGTGTTTTTTCTCAAATTTCTCTGCAATCTTCAAAGCGGAGAATAAATCAATTTTAAGCTTTCCTTTCTCAACAAAGATTGCTCGACCACCACCACGTCTATATACTACCTTTATGTCACGCATTTCTTCATATTTCCCATCCATATTTATTAATATTTGCTTAAGATTAGATTGTCCCTCTCTTAACCCATACCTTTGCCATTTAATTTCCCAGACCAAGAAATCATCATGGGAAATCAAATGAATGGATTGCATAAACCATATGTTCTTATTTATGTTTTCTTCCGCTTTGTTGGCAATTTTAAGAGCAGAAGCAAAATCGATCCTAAGTTTCTTTTGCTCAACGAAAAAAACTTCGCCGCCAGGTATCTGAACTACTACCTTTTTCGCGTAAAGAGTGTTTGGTATAATCAATAATATCGCTAATAATAATATATTACGCATAATTTTCTCCTGATCTAACGTCAAGCTCAGCGACTGGGGCCGACGCCGCAGGCGGCGGATCCAGTTCGCTGTAGCGCCTGGTTAGGCTTTTTAATCTTTTTGTCAAGGTTGAAAATAGAACCGACCCCTTTTACATTTTTATTTTTTGTTTCGCTCGTTTATTACCTTAATGTCCTCTAAGTATGAATCTTTATGCTCGGGGTCCGATTCTATGGCATCCATGATTATCCCCCGGGCTTTGTCAAGCCTGGGTTTATAAAATGCTCTACGCCATAACCTCAAGATAATAACAGGAATCAAAAATGGGTACCAGAGCAATATATATACGCGTGCGGAATACCATAAAATTAGGTTTAAATGCAGTAAGGCTAACATTCCAAACACAGAGGTAAAAATTAATAAAGGTATTACTATATAAAGTCTCCAGAGTTTGCCATCCTGTACTATCTTTCTCTTATCTACCCCAAACTGACAAATCATATAGAAAATAAGAGCGAAGAGATTAAGTGGAATGGACCATACAAGCAGGTTAAATGATGAATTGTACATCGCGCAAATCATCAGAGTTAGGCTCAGGAATAACACCATGGACGAAATATAGACAAGGCCAAGCCCTGCTTGCTTGCCCTTCCCATAAAAGGGGAGAGACGAGAACTCTTTCTCATCAAACATATTTTCTCGATTAAACCGGCTGGGCGGGTTTTTTTCATTTTCTCTTCCGGTATCCGGTATTCTGCGCAGCAAGATTATCAGGATAAAGTAAACCGCCAGACCGATGGCTCCGGCAACCGCTCCCCAGATTAGCTTGATTAACAAGCCGGCTGATGACGCTTGGGCTAATCTTGAGGCCCTAAATAGGCCAATATAGTTTAAAAGCAAAAGCCCGCTTATTCCACCACCGGCAGCCACTATCCCCAGAAGTTTTTCGGTCTGTTGACGCAATTTTTTTTCTTAACCTCCATTAGAGCTACCTATATAGGGAGGAGCTCCTTCGGCCAACCATTAGGCCACCGTCCTGTTTCCTCAATCATTTTGACGAACGTAGTCCTTTCCTGCCTAACGCTCAAGCTCAGCGACGGCGATAGCCGTTCGCTGTAGCGCCTGGTTAGGCTTTTTTC
>QIMC01000295.1 GCA_003232185.1 Flammeovirgaceae bacterium
GAAAGTCGATGAGTTCTCTTAGGAGCAAGATAACCGATAGCCCCAATTAATCCAAAATGCGTTCTTGGCGGAAACCACGAATCAGCTCATCAACTTATCGACAAGGCGGCTAGGGCAACCTATTGAGCAAATTAAGCAGATAGAGCAACAGGGGAAATTGAAATAGGAAAAAATGAGTTCCGCAAAAGACGCTAACTAAATTATTTTCCTACATTAGATTAAGAAAAGTCTACTTATGCACTACGAATCTGATTTGGTAAAGGAAACAAAAGAGTATGTAAATGCCGTCTTTACTGAAGAGGCCTCTGATGATTTGTACTACCACAACTTGGCAAATACTAAGCAAGTAGTTGCTGCTTCAGTTGAGATCGCTAAGGCCACGGAACTGAACGAAGATGATACAGAATTAGTGCTGATTGCCACCTGGTTACATGACATAGGTTATGTTAAATCATATAATGATCATGAGGCCAACAGCAAAAAAATGGCAGGTGAGTTTCTGGATGGAAAGCTGTCTAAACCAAAAATTGGTATTATCCTCAACGCAATCGAAGCCACTCAAATACCTCAAAAACCAAAGGATACCATAGCACAAGTATTGTGTGATGCTGATTTGTATTACCTGTCTACAGCCCAATTCATGGCTAAACGCATGTTGCTAAAAAAAGAACAAGAAGCACACGGAAGCAGTACCTTATCGGATAAGAAATGGAATGCTAAGACTCTACGGTTTGTACATACTCATAGTTATTTTACTAATTATGGCAAATATGTGCTCACCAAAAAGAAGGAAAAAAGCACTAAAAAATTGAGAAAAGAGAAGGTGGAGGAAATTTCTCAAAAATATGTAGACCAGCTGCAAACCCAGCTGGTTAAGCTCAAAAACAAATTGGATAAGGAGCAGGACCTAAAGCCAACCCGTGGAATAGAAACTATGTTTCGGATTACTTCTATGAATCATCTAACCCTAAGTGGAATGGCCGATAATAAAGCCAATATCATGATTTCGGTTAATTCGATAATCCTATCCATCATACTTACTGTTCTGTTCAGGAAGTTTGAAGATGCACCTCAATTGCTGATTCCAGCATTTGCACTCACCACCTCTTCAATGATAACCATCATATTTGCTATACTGGCTACCCGTCCCAGCGTATCAAAGGGGAAATTTACCGAAGCGGAGATTAAAAACAGGAAAACCAACTTGCTGTTCTTCGGAAACTTTCATGGAATGGGGCTGGACAACTATTTATGGGGAATGAATGAAATGATGAAGGACAGCAACTACCTGTATAACTCCTTGATTAAGGATATTTATTTTCTTGGAGTAGTACTGGGCAGAAAATATAAATACTTAAGGATATCTTATACCATCTTTATGTATGGCCTGATAATATCAATCCTACTATTTACACTGGCTCAAATCTATCCCTCCCTATTTGCCATTATTTGAATGCAACCCCAAGCTGTACCTCGAACAACTGGTTAATTACTATTACAGTATTTACTCTGTCCATTTTAATCGCTGCTTGTCAGCTACCAAATGAGACTCTAACAATTGATAGTCCAATTCCTGTACAGAGGTGGATTCATCAATGGCCAAACAAGCGGCAGTGGCAGCGGATTGTCCCAATACCATAAAAACAGGTTCCATTCGGATCGATCCGAAGGCGATGTGGGTAGCGCTTAAACAAATGGGCACCAGTAGATTAATACACTCCTCTTTTTTGGGAATAATTGATCGGTAACTAATAGGATATGGTGATTTTACCTTCGCTTCTACGTTTCCTTCATTTTTAACAAATCCATCCTCATTTACGTATCTTTGGATGTGGTGTGAATCCATGCCGTATGCGCCCATACCAATTACATCCTCAACCACTTCCAGCCCTTCGCAATTGTATTGAGTCATTACATATTCCCCGATCATTCTTCGGGCCTCCCGGATGTATAACTGTTGTTGCCACCCATCTTCCCTGGCGAACTCATCTTTGCTGGTTCCCCACTTTGATACTTCGTCCCTGATGTGTTTGGACATTCGGGGGTGGTAGGCCAGCGTCCACATCAGTCCCTGCTGATATTCACGATGTTTTTCAATAATTTCTTTTCGTTCATCATATCTGGCTTCAGGATAACTGTAATTCTGTCCAATGAAATCGGTTGAAAATCCAGTGCGATTATTGGTGTCTGTTTTTCGGTTGGGCATCTTTGAGTTGATCCAGGGGAAGCCCTGCTCGCCAGCCTCATAATTTCGTAAAAGCAATTCAAAATCCAGTTCATTATAGCTTTCAGGCTTTTCAAAAGGAATTTTATTCTCCGGATGGTCGGTCAGACACATCCTGAAGCAATAAGCCTGGACATAGTGGTCCCCAGCACCTTCAATTCCCGGTCCCCGGGGATTGATATTAGGCAATAACCCACTTGATGGGTCTCCTTTAACAACATAAGGGTCTACCCCATCTACGAAATTATGATTCATGGCATTGCGGGCCAGCAGACCGGTCATGGTAGTATCTGTTATTTTGGTATTTATACCATTCATGGTCTCCTGATACATTTCATTTGACTCCCTGCCTATAGTATAATTTACACCGGATGCTGCCATAAGATCTCCTTCATAAGTTGCATCAATAAACATTTTTCCATGATACGTTTCCCCTGACAGCATTTTAATAGAGGCGATTTTGCCATCAAGTTTAGTAACGCCATCTACCCTGTCGAGTTTTTTGTGTAATACTAATTCGATATTTTCTTTTTGGATAAAACCCTCATAAACGCTGATGGCTGCTGAGGGTTCAAACGTCCACATGGTGGTTTCTTCCTCGGCAGTCCTGGTTTGACCTCCATCCAGATAGTCCTCTTTTTTCTGCCATTTCCAGTTTTCCGGATGGTTGTAATACTCCTTGATTCCCTCATAAAATTCTCGGGATATGCCGCCAATGGCTGCTTTATTGCCGATGTCCGTTTGCCCAAGTCCCCCGGTGGTCAACCCACCGATTCTGGAACCTGGCTCAATTAATATCACAGACTTCCCCATTCTTTTGGCCTGTATTGCTGCCGCTACCCCTGCGGAAGTACCACCGTATATTACCAGATCATATTGACTCTGGTTTGATTCACGTTGGCAGCTATTGAATAGCGCAATAGATAAGAGGAGAATGAATAAAATTCGCATAATCTGTTATTAAGTTTCCTTACTTATATTGAAAGATGCTGATATTATTTTGATATTACTACTTCATAAACAATATCCTCAACTCATGACAAAAACAGACCAATTACCGCAAATAGTTTACCAGGGCGCATCACTTTTGTGCTTGTTTTTTCTTCTTAGCACCTGTCTGTCAGGTCAAGTTGATAACAACACCAAGACTGTTCAGGAGATGCCGGATCACTTGAAGGAGACACGTACTGAGAAATATAAAGACCAATTAGAAAAATACTTACAGCAATGGATCATTGATGATTATCAACAGCGCGCCGATAAAGCATGGAATCGGGATTATAGCAGTTTTGATGCTTTTAAGAGGAGCGTGGAAAGTAACAGGGAAAGATGGAGGGACATACTTAACCCACCAGAGCTAAGAAAAACCAGCCCTTTAGTTAAACAGCCGCACCCATTCCTTGAGGATGTTGGAGCAGAATGGGTAGAATTGTCCCTGGGACCCATTACCGTTCAGGGTATTCTGGCCTTCCCCAAGGGGGCCAGTAGTGAAAACCCAGTGCCGTTGATCGTGGTGCAACACGGGATCGGTTCTTATCCGGAAACACCTTTTTCACAGGGTCATGAACTTTATCACGCCTACGCCAGAGAGCTGCTGGACGCTGGCTTTGCGGTCCTGGCACCCATGAACCTGCGCTCTATGCCTTTTCGGAACTACATTGAACGGCTTTGTCGGCTCATTGACACCACCTTGCCGGGCATTGAATTGGTGCGTATGCAACATTTATTGGATGTAGTGTTGAAAGATCCTCGAATTGACGCTGAACGTGTAGGCATGTGGGGATTGTCGCTAGGTGGCCTGGCTACCATGTTCTGGATGCCACTGGAACCTCGGATAAAAGCCGGTGTGGTCAGTGCCTGGTTTAATCACCGGCGTAACAAAATGGCTTTGCCCGATGATAGGTATGTAAGTTTTATGGTGGTAGATGAAGAGCATGCTTTCTTTCGGGGATGGTTGACTGAATTTACAGATTCGGACGTGGTTTCGTTGATTTGTCCGCGCCCCTTGATGATCCATCATGGTAAAA
>QIMC01000117.1 GCA_003232185.1 Flammeovirgaceae bacterium
GCAGGAACGGCTTTGCCAATCGCTTGAAAATACGCCCCGCCCAGAAGCGGAAGCGCTATAACCGGTGTCGCAGCAAATACCCAACGCATAGCTGTAGTGATGTGCTCCAAAACATAGTTGTTGATCGCAATTTCATTGGCGGGCAAACCCTCTTTTGAACTTAAGAACAAAGACGCGACTTCCATTGGAAATAGGAACAGTCCGAGATAAACCACTGTGCCCAAAATCGAAGCATATTTGATAGCCGTATAAAGACTTTCTTTAACCCTATCATATTTTTTAGCACCATAGTTGAACCCTGCAATTGGCAGAAAACCTTGCGCGATTCCGTAGACTGGAAAAAGTGCGAACATCAACATACGACCAATAATCGCATACACAGCTACTAAGGCTTCGCCTCCCAAATCAAACAAAATATTATTTAGAACAAGTACCACAAGACTGACCATGGCTTGCCTTGCCAAGGTAACGGAGCCTAAAGAACCGATCTCTTTTAAAATAGCACTCTTTAACCTGAAATGGGAGCGATTAATCAAGAGTTCTGATCGGTTAGATCGAAAAATATAAATCAGATACACAAAGGATAATATATAGGAAATTGTTGTCGCCCACGCAGCGCCTTCCATTCCCCAATCAAAGACATAAATAAAAAGATAATCCATGGTAAGATTTGCAATCGACGGAATAATCATAGCAATCATAGCATACTTCGGCTTCCCTTCAGAACGAATAACAATATTCCCCATCATCATCAAGGCCAAAAACGGTACACTATAAAAAACAACCGTATAAAAGGGTTTGGCGATGGCGAAGATTTCTCCTTTCCCACCAAAAGCTAGGATAAGGGTATTGGTAAACACCAAGCCCAATACTACCATACTGATGGTTACCAAAACGGTCAGAGTAATCTGGTTTCCAAAGGTCTGCTTTGCTTTTTCGATTTGACCCGCCCCTAAGGCGCGAGAAATAATGCTGGCTCCCCCAACGCCGATGGCCATACCTAAAGCAGCAACAAAAAAGGTTACCGGAAGCACAACACTAATCGCCGCAATAGCCAAAGGTCCTATCCAATTTCCAACAAAAATAGAATCAACCAGCACATTCAACGACATGACCAATACCCCGATCGAAGCGGGTATGGATTGCTTTATCAGCAACTTGCTAATGGGGAGTGAACCGAGTTCGTCTGAGGTTATTATGGACATGTTGTACAATAGTTTTACCGTATCGAATTGTCATTCTGGACGGAATCGAAAGGCGAGATGATAGTAGAAATTAAAAAAACATAAGTTATACTGGCAATACTCCTTTAGCCTGCCACTCATTCGCCCATTTCGCCATTACGGCTACCCAAGCTTCACTATCATTCAAACAAGCAATATGTTTATAGTCTTCTCCACCAGCTTCTTCAAACTGTTCTTTGCCTTCCATAGCTATTTCTTCTAGAGTTTCTAGACAATCAGAAACAAATGCCGGTGTAATTACTGCCAAACGTTTTTTACCTTCTTTCGCCAAACGTTCAAACTCAAAATCAGTATAAGGTTTTAACCACGGATCTCCTGCTAATCTTGATTGAAATGAAGTGCTTACCTGTTCTTCAGACAAGCCCAAGTATGCTTTCACCATTTCAGTAGTATCATATACTTGGTGCCTATAACAGGTATTATGTGCTACAGAATTTACACTACAGCAACTACCATCAATCTTACAATGGAATTTTGTTGGGTCAGATTTGCGAATATGCCGCTCAGGAATACCGTGGTATGAAAATAAAATATGGTCGTAGTCAAAACCTTTTAATCCGTCTGCTATGCTTTCCGAAAGGACTTTGATATATTCTTCATTTCTATAGAAAGCAGGTAAGGTTGTAATGTTCATTTCAGGAAAGGATTCTTCTTTTACTTCCATTGTTTTTACGACCACAGTTTCGTAGCTCGACATTGCATAATGTGGATATAAAGGCACTAACAATACTTCATCAACTCCCATATCTTTCAATTCTTGGAGGGCATTTTTAATCGTCATAGTACCATAACGCATACCTAAAGCAACAGGCATTTTAGTATGCTGACGCACCTTTTCTGCAAAACGTTCTGAAAGTACAATAAGAGGTGAGCCTTCATCCCACCAAATTTTAGCATAAGCTTTAGCCGATTTTTTAGGGCGGGTCTGAAGAATAATACCACGTACCAAAAGATTACGTAATAATACCGGCACATCAATAACGCGTTCGTCCATCAAAAACTCATCTAAATACGGCTTTACATCTTTTGCTGTAGGGCTATCTGGCGAGCCGAGATTTACTAATAATACTCCTTTCATAGCTGAATAATTTTCAGTTGCAAAAATACATCATGAAAAGTATTCAATACAGGTTAGGGGCATTAGTTTTTTGATAGGGATATAAGCGGTATCGATTTTGATGAAAGATAATCTGTATTTTTGTGTATAAACTTAAAGTTATGAAGTGGTATTATTCATTATTAGTTCTGTTGCTTTTTACAAATTATAGCTTTAGTCAAAATATCATATGTTCCCCAAAAGACAAACAAGCTATTAAAGACAAAGTCATTGAAATTGACGGACTTCTAGAAAATGATTTTGGAAAGACTTTAGTCGCAGTAGGAAAAACTTTTTTAGGAACACCTTACGTCGCTAAAACCCTAGAAATTGGCGATACAGAATCACTGGTCATTAACCTTCAAGGATTAGATTGTACTACCTATATTGAAAATGTGCTTGCCTTTAGCCTACTTCTTAAAGATGGAAAGTCTGACTTTGAAACCTTTATACAAAAATTAGAAACCATTCGATATAAAAACGGAAAGCTCAATGGCTACACATCTCGTTTACACTACTTTTCTGAATGGATAGCTGACAACGAAGCTAAGGGGTTACTTACTAATATTACGTCGGAAATTGGTGGTAGCATAGTGACTAAAAAAATTGATTTTATGAGTACCCATCGCGAGCTTTACCCCTTTTTAAAAGATGATGATGACAACTTTAAAAAGATACAGGCTTCTGAAAATTATCTGAATGGTCAAGAAATATGTATTCTCCCTCAAGACCAAATTAAAGCTAGCGAGCATTTGATTCAATCAGGTGATATTATCGCCCTAACTACATCAATAAAAGGATTGGATATTACACACACTGGTATTGCAACAAGCGAAAAAGATGGTCGTATTCATTTGTTGCATGCTTCAACCGTTGGTGAGGTGGTTATTTCTAAGCTTCCTTTGGTAGATTATCTAAAAAAAATCAAGAATAATACTGGAATTATGGTCGCAAGACCCATACATCTTTGAGTTGCATAAAATCAGAATCCGAGTATTTGTTTTCAGAATGTTCACTTTTGAAGTGCCATAGGCCCGGAACAGGCCAATAAGGCGTGATACACCTCTCGGCAATCGCCTACAATCTGAAGATCTGCCTGCCGCAGCTACGGTGTACCCACAAATATGAACTGAAAATATTAATGTTAAAAATGTATTTACAATTAATAGGAACACAAGAGTTAATGATTTATAAACCTTGTTGAATAGTCTAAAAATCATAATCATAACATTTGTAATACTTTCATTTCCAATGATATAAAAAGATGTGGGTACACCGTAGCTGCTGGCAGGCGTGAGAGATTTAGGGGTGAGATTCCTCTTTCCCTACTCGATTTTATTCTAAATTTAATTTCTTTATATAATCACTTGTAATTTTAGCTACTTCGGGATAATTGCCGAACCATATCCAATGATCAGCATCTTTAATAGTATGTAACTCAACATCATTACCTAATAATTTCATTTCATCATAAAAGTAAGTTGCCGATTCGTACGAACAATTTCTATCTTCTTCTCCGTGAATTAACAACATTTTTGTGTTAACTCTCTTAATTAAATGATTAGGCGATATTTCTTTTACCAAATCTTTATCATCACTATATTCAGTAATCCATTTTGCGTTATCTACAGTTAAATCATAAACTCCTGCATTTACTAATATAACATTTGGGACTGCACTAATATTAATATTATCAGACTTCTCGTTCCAATTATCAATCAAAGTAGTTGCTATCGATAAATGACCTCCTGCCGAATTTCCAGTTGCCACAATTTTATTTGTGTCAATATTGTATTTTCCTGCATTTTCTCGTAACCATCGTATTGCAGATTTTGCGTCTTTTACAGATTCAAACGGATAGGTTTCTTGTTTTCCTTTAATTCTATATTCTACTGCAGTTGCT
>QIMC01000067.1 GCA_003232185.1 Flammeovirgaceae bacterium
TACAATGATTTACCCCGGACTCTGGAACCCGAAAGCTATCTGGGCGAAAAGTTTGGGGTGAGCCGCTCCACCATTCGGAAAATCATCAATAATCTACCTGCCAGGGTGCTTAAAATTGATGGGCGCTCCAAAATCATTATAAAAAGGCCCCTTAAGAAAGATTATTACAATCTGAAGGGGGAAGAACTTTCAAAAAGCGACATAGTTGAGAGTCTTTTCCTAAATAAATTGTCAAATGGCGATCTTGAACCTGGTGCCCAATTTTCTGAATTACAGTTAGCCAAAGAGTTTGGTTGTACTACAGGCACAGTAAGGGAAGTGCTAATAAAGGTTCGCCAATTGGGAATAATCCAAAAGGAACCTCGCCAGAAATGGCGTATGATTTCATTTACTGATCAAATGATTGATGAGCTTTACCAAATGCGGGAATTGCTTGAGACATTCGCGGTACAATACATAATTTTGCTTCCATCACAAAATGATATATGGGGTCGATTGAGGGAGTTGATTCAAGCGCACCTGGAGCTACAATCCAGGCCCCGGGAGCATCAGGAAAAGTTACCGGATCTTGATAAGAAATTTCATTTCACACTGCTGGAAGCGTGCGACAACCGTTATTTCATGAATTCCAATATCATGATTTCCATGATCATTCATTACCAGAGAAAGATGAATAGATTAACCAAAAAAGTGTGTTCACTGCTATTAAGCAGCACCTAATAATTGCCCGCTGTCTGATTAAAAAAGATAAAGAAGCAGCCCTGTCGACATTGCAATTACATCTAGAAGCCGGTAAGAAGTTGATGAAGGCAGACAATGGGAATTCTCTCTAAGTAAAGAGAATCCAATTAGAATAGAAAGAAATTAGAGTGAAGTGATTAAAACTGGGCATTTTTTCATCTACACCAGACATTGATGATCTGGGATTTATAGTGAAAGTACTTACGTTGCTCAATCCAGTTGTTCAGCCTCGAGAAGTGCTCTAACTGGATGCTATCCTGCCAGATTAGGGATACCAGGTGCTTTAACGCCCGATCAGGAAATTGGACTAAACCCTAACGAAACAACCATTGCAGAGCTTATTAAGCCTTTAGGATATAACTCAGCCATTTACGGTAAATGGCATTTAGGCCACCATCTGGATTCTTCCTACCCGTCAGGGATTTGACGACTATTTTGGCGTTCCTTACCCTCATGATATGTGGCCCAACCACCCGTGGCAGGGAACAGTTTTCATTTTTCCTTTGTACCCCTGGCAGTCTCTGACAAGTTTAAAGGACGGTCTGAAAATGGCCTTTATGGTGACGTAATTATGGAAATAGATTGGTCTGTGGGAGAGATATTGGCTGCGCTTAAAAGATTCAATATTGATCAAAACACGATTGTAAAATTCACGTCTGACAATGGCCCATGGTTATCATACGGGGACCATGCTGGTTCTGCATATCCGTTACGGGAAGGGGAAGGGACAATTTAAATAGAAAAACAGCTTGATTGTTAAAAAGGAATTGTGTATAATTATATAATAAGAACAATTAATATATCTATCGGCAATAAACAATAAAGCTCAACTACCCAATTTAAACCACTTCAATATATGGATGTTGGCCGATTCCTTCTTGGAGAGATTCGTAACTTACACAACTATTTAATTGACTTTAGTGATTTTTTGCCCACGATTAGCGAAGCGGCAAATATCGAAGTTTCAGACTCACTGGATATAGATGGACAGAGCTTTCTGAAGCAGTTACGTGGAGAAAAGGGTCATCCCAGAAATGGGTTTATTGCTGGTTTTCCCGAAATGGAGTGGGCAGCGAAGCTCGGGTTTATTGCTCGAAATCATCGCTACGAATTATATGAATCAGGAAAGTTTTACGAAATTCCTAAAGATTATGAAGAGCAAAACCCAATAGATCTGGAAAATCTAGATTCCGGCGCTAAGGAAGTATATCAAAGAAAGTTTAAATATCATTTTTAAAATTTTCACAATCATTTATAGTTTATGTCTAGAAACAAAATAATTTTTTTGATTCAGTGCAATGACAACAAAGGCATCATCGCCAAGGTGACCGGCTTTTTTTATAAAGAAGGCTTCAATATTCTAAGTTGCCAGCAGTTTACCGACAGTATCCAGGATTTGTATTTTATGCGTATAAGCCTGGATGCACAAGATTTAGGGTACAGCCGTGAAGAGTTAAACAAACGTTTTTCCACAATCGCTAGCCAATTGAAGTTGGAATGGAACATCTACTACAGCCAGGACATATCCAATGTGGCAGTTTTGGCTTCCCAAACCAGTCATTGTTTATTTGATTTGTTGGAAAAGCAAAGCGAAGGAAAATTGAAGTGCAACATCCCACTGGTCATCAGCAATCACAATTCGGTTCGGTATGTCGCAGACCAATTCAATATCCCATTTTCTCACCTGAATGTAACCGCTGAAAACTGGCCTGATCAACAAAAAGAAATTAACCGGCTACTGAACTTTCATAAAGTAGATTTGGTGGTATTGGCACGTTTTATGAGGATTTTATCAGCAGATTTCATTGACCTCTACCCCAATAATATCATAAATATCCACCATGCATTTTTACCGGCATTCCAAGGTGCAAACCCCTATAAAAGAGCCTACGAACGTGGTGTGAAAATGATTGGAGCCACCGCCCACTATGCCACTACCGAACTCGACGAAGGCCCTATTATTGAGCAGGACATAGAACGGGTCTCTCATGCAAGCTCCCCTAAAAGCCTGACCCAAATCGGTTCTGACATAGAGCGCAAAGTATTGACAAAAGCAGTCAAATTCCACTTAAACCATCGTATTATTGTTACAGGTAATCGTACCATTGTTTTTCCGGATTCGAATGATTGAAGTGAATGGTGCTTTTAAAATACCAAGTCCATTATCGGTAAACCGGGCTTTGTTTGAATTCATTAAGAACAAGGCAAAGTTGTTTTATATAAAATCGTAAAGAGCATGAAAAGAGAAGAAGCAAAAAGATACATCGAAGAACATGACATCAAGTTTATTCTTGCTCAATTCGTCGATATACATGGTGTAGCCAAGACCAAGTCTGTGCCATCCGAATACTTAGATTCTATTTTAGATGACGGTGTGGGGTTTGCAGGGTTCGCATTGTGGGGGTATGGTATGGGTCCGGAAGGCCCAGACTTGATGCAGCGAGGTGATCTGGGTACACTCACTAAAATTGATTGGATGCCAGGCTATGCCAACATAACTTGTGATGGTTATGTAAATGATAAACCTTACGATTTTGATACACGTGTTGTGCTAAAGAACATGATGGAAAAGTTCAAGAAAGAAACTGGTATGACTTTCTATTCCGGACTTGAACCGGAATTCTTTTTAATTCAAAAAGATTCTCAAAATGGCAAAATTGCCCCTGTCATAGACGATGACAAATTGGATAAGCCTTGCTACGACTACAACGGCATGGAACAAATCTCTGGTTTTTTATCCGAGTTGGTAACAAATGTTAAAGCGGCTGGCCTGGATGTTTATCAGATTGATCATGAAGATGGTAACGGACAATACGAAATCAACTTCAAATACGATAATGGATTAAGGTCAGCAGACAAATATATTCTTTTTAAAATGGCAGCTTCGGCCATTGCCAGGAAGCATGGGGCAATATGCAGCTTTATGCCAAAGCCTTTTTCAGACAAAACAGGCAATAGCTTGCACATACATTTATCTGTTGGAAACGACAAGGTGAAAAATGCATTTCAAGACGACAATGACAATAACGGATTGGGGCTTTCTAAAATTGCCTACCAGTTTTTAGGAGGCATAATCAAGCATGCCCGGGCAATTACAGCAATCGCTTGTCCGTCTGTTAATTCTTACAAGAGGCTAGGAATCCTGGATGTAGATTCAGGTTCAACATGGGCGCCAGCATTTGTTGGTTATGGGGACAACAACAGAACAGCATTTGTCCGTGTTCCTTATGGCCGGTTAGAATTTAGGGCTGGCGATAGTTCCTCCAACCCATATCTGTCAACTGCAGCAATTATTGCAGCAGGAATGGATGGTATTGCTAATGATTTAGACCCAGGCCAACCAAATAATGTGAACTTTTATACTTTGAGTGCCGAGGAAAGAGATGAAAGAGGCATTACTATGCTGCCGGCTACTCTGGCTGATGCATTAGATCATTTAGCAGCCGATGAAGTAATTACAAATGCTTTGGGTAAAAATGTAATTGGGGAATTCCTCAAGACCAAGAGACAAGAGTGGAGCCAGTACCACAAGCATGTTTCCGACTGGGAGCTTGATAGATATTTGGAATTTTATTAGAGGAGAAAGTTATGTGTGGAATTGTTGCTTTATTCTTAAAAAATAAAGAACTAGAAAGTCGAATTGGTGAATTGTTTGCGCCGATGTTGATTTGTATGACCGACCGTGGACCTGATAGTGCCGGTTTAGCACTTTACGGTAGCGAGGTTACGGGGGATCAGCTCAAAGTGACTATTCAGCAACCAGAAGATGATTACAATTGGACATCGGTAAAAGCCTCGTTAAATGAAAGTTTAGGGGTTGAAAGTGATTTTATCTTGAACTCTAATCATGCCATCTTCACAGTTTCGGCAAAAGAGGGAAAAATCATGTCTTGGTTAAAAGTGAAGCATCCCGATCTTACATTGATGAGTATTGGGCAATCTATAGAAATATTAAAAGAAGTAGGATTGCCAGAAGATATTGTGAAAAGATTTAGTGTAGATAAATTAAAGGGTACACATATAATAGGCCATACCCGAATGGCTACTGAAAGTGCAGTAACAACAGCCGGATCCCATCCATTTACTACTGGAAACGATATCTGTTTAG
>QIMC01000154.1 GCA_003232185.1 Flammeovirgaceae bacterium
TCATCGGTGAAAGTACGAAAGCGCTCTTGGTAGCGTTTGTTATCAGGGTCTGTTATTCTTTTAAACTCGTAGAAGTCCCCTGTGGATACATAGGGTTGTCCGTAGTATTGTAATGATAAGTTTGGCCTGATGCTATAATTGAGTCGAACGGATAAGCTGGCAGTATTTTGTTCGATTGATGCATTTATATATCGCTTTTCTTCTTCGTTGGTCTCCGTGGTTACATATTGTTGTTCCCAGGTCCTCCAGGTATATCCAGGTGAAACTGAAATACTAAGTGCGTTGAGGGGTTGATAATTGAAGTTCATGGACAGTCCATAACCATCGGAATATCCTTCATATCCAGTGGATATCCAAGGATTTGCACTGAATCTAAGCTTCTTTCGCTCATCGGAACTTACTCTAAACCAAACATAGGCAGATCCGGGATACAAAAAGGAGGGGCCGCCTCGCAGAGCAGACCTCGATACGGTAGTGCCACGCAATGAAGTACCCATTCGCAAACCCCAGTAGTTTTTCAATTCAGCATTAGTATTCACATTAATTCCATTTCTAATATTAACCCCGCCAAAATCCCAGTCCGTGCTTTGATACATACTGGCACTGAAGTGCCTGAATGCCTTGGTAGGCTTAAGAATGTTATACCCCATCCAGAACCATTGTTTGATTAAATCAGTATTGCGCATAAACCCGATGTCGTTTATGGCAAGTTCCGGGGATTTCCATGAAGCACCGGTTTCAAACCTGATGTTGCCATTACCTCTTTTTCCGAATTCGATTTTTCCACTGCTTCCGGTTAAAGAAGTCTTGGTGGAGTCAACCTGCAGGTGATCGGCATCGGGTCTCTGAAAGAAACGCTCACTTGATCGTTGAGATAGAAGAATGGATTCCGTGGTACCATTGACGGTGCTCATAGCAACGTTTCCTTCAATGTAATAGGTGCGATTTTTCCAACTGTGCCTAAAATCCAGGCCACCGGTATAAGCGGACTGGTGAAGAAACTCAAGCGAAGGGTCGTCGAGTTTTCTGTTGGTAGCACTAAACATAGCGCCAATCTGACTGTTGCCTTGGTTGAGGTCTTGTAGCACCCGACTTACAAAATAGTTAGTAAGCGGTTCCACCGTTTCTTCCCTGCGATTGCCATTTTGGTCAATTTCAACCAATTCTTTTTTAGTTACCGACTCCATAATACCAACGGATAATCCATTTTTAGTGCGGCCGGTTAGCTTGAGTGCTCCTAAAATGGTGGTTCTGTCCGGTCGATCCATGAACTCATCCTCCTCCAGGGATGGCCGGTATTGGGGAGCTCTCCCTATTCTGCGGGAATGAAATAGGATATCTCCACCAGATAAACGGAAGCTCAAAATATTTCTACCTTCAATAAAGAATGGACGGCGCTCTCTGAAAAATACCTCATAAGCAGATAGGTTAACAACCGATGGATCCGCTTCTACCTGCCCAAAATCTGGATTAATGGTAAAGTCCAGGGTAAAGTCACTGGTAATAGCAACCTTTCCATCCATCCCAACAATGATTTTTCCGTCCTTTCCTGTAGCAAAGGGGTTGCCTTCTTCAGCAGGATAACGTTCTGTTTGTGCCAGCATATAGGGTGTGACTTCTACTTGTTTTTGACGTTTAATGCCATTTATGCCGTGAAGCTCACCAAACAGATGAACCCACCCCGGAGCATCATTTGGAGCGTGTTGCCAGGTGGATCGTTCTTCCATACGGAATAAACGCCGTTGGACCTGAAGTCCCCAGATGTGTTTCTTTTTTTTGGAGAACCGTAATTGACTTAGTGGAATACGAACCTCACCTATCCATCCTTCCTCGGTGATTACTGTTTTTGCAAACCAGATTGGGTTCCAATTTCTATCCCAGTTGCTTCCATTGTTGGTTACAGCGGCATCACTGATTACTCCTGAAGCACTTAAGGTAAAGGAGAAGGCACTTAAATGATCATAATAACTGTCTATGCTTATGGTAACCCGATCACCTTCGAAGCCATCCCGGCGGGTCATTCGACTGTCTATATTATGAGGCTCACTATCATAGCACATAAATGCGACATAAAGGTTCTTGTCATCATAAAGGATTTTAAATGCAGTAGGTTCGGTTGGTGTTGCTCCATTATCTGGCTTGTATTGACTGAAGTCTCCGGCCCATTCCACCTGATTCCAGGCGTCATCATCAAGAATGGCATCAACAATAGGGGGGAGCTTTTTTACTTTGGAGGTGGTATAAACTTTTTTATTAACAACTGAAGCATTCTGGGCAGTCAACTGTGCCTCTATACCTAGGTATATAAGCAATGCCAGACTTAGGTATTTCATATAAAAATGTTGTTTTCTGCACAATATTACGAAAACCAAGACGGTATATTGTATCTGGAATCAATAAAATGCTGGTTTTTTTGCGTTGCTGTCAAATGACTGACAATCAACCTGGGTAGCGATGGTCCTGAGAAAAAATATGTTAAATATATACGAATAGTTTCGTATTACGAAATACTTCGTATATATTTGCCTGAAATCAAATAAGGAAAAATGAAAATACCGAAGCCCACAGAAGCAGAACTTGAAATTTTACAGGTGATATGGAAGCATGGACCGAGTACCGTAAGGTTTGTAAATGAATGGTTATCAAAACAAAAGAAAGTAGGCTATACCACTACCTTGAAGATTATGCAAATTATGGCCGATAAAAAAATACTAAGCCGGGACACCGGAGGGCGGACACATATTTATAAAGTTGTTGTTAGTCAACAAAAAACCCAACAACAATTAATAGACAAATTGATGACCACGGCTTTTGGTGGATCTGCCATGAAATTAGTAATGCAAGCTTTGGGTACCAAGAAATCCACCCCAGCGGAATTAAATGAAATTAGGGCATTCATAGATCAATTGGAAGGAGGCCAGAAATGATCTCAGCATCTATGATCTCAGATCTTTTTATAAATGGAGTCGGTATAACCCTGGTCAATTCATTATGGCAGGGTCTGGTTGTAGTATTGGCCCTAAAGGTATTATTGCTTATAGTGCCTGGAAACAATGTACAATTAAAATATTGGTTGTCGGTTACTGCCCTTTGCCTGCTGGTATTCTGGGGCGGACATACCTTAAAACAGCAGTTAGCACCATTTATGGATACCCATACGGTATCTGTAGTAAATGACTTCAGTATTTCATCAGAAGCTTTGGTAGCAGAATCACCTAGTATATACCGTATTTCATTCATTAATGGCCTCACAAGTCAACTGATTGTGGTCTTGCAGCCCTTCATGCCCTCGATGGTGATAATTTGGTTTATTGGGGTAATATTTCTACTGATTCGACTCCAGGGTAGCATGATTTATCTCAGCAAGTTAAAGAACCTGGGAATTGGGCCGGTTCCTTTAGTCTGGCAGAGGAAGGTTAATGAATTGTCACTAAAGCTCGGTATCAGAGCATCTGTAAAAATAGTAGAATCCAAATTGGCTGAAGTACCAATGGTGATTGGCCATCTAAAGCCGGTGATACTGATTCCGATTGGGTTGTTGACCGGGTTACCAACCCATGAGGTGGAGGCCATACTTGCACATGAATTGGCACATATAAGAAGAATGGACTATATGATCAACGTTGTACAAGCAGTGATAGAGTCTCTGTTATTTTTCAATCCGGCGGTTTGGTGGATATCTGAGACTATTCGCAAACATCGTGAACATTGCTGTGATGATATTGCGGTAAAGTACTGTGGCGATCAATTGATTTATGCAAATGCACTAAGTAATCTGGGTGCATGGTCAATCAAAACACCAGCCCTGGGAATGGGATTGTTTAAAAGTAAAAATGAGTTGCTTATGCGTATCAAAAGATTGATTTATCCCCAGGTGACTGTTAGCACTTTTAAGGAAAAATTAGTACCCGGAACCATCCTGCTTTTGACTGTAGTATGTCTTAGCTGGTATTCACAACGAGTACAAGCCCAGTTAATGCCGAATCTACCTCAAAGTGGATTTTCCCGCTTAACCGTCGGTGCCTTCCAGATGGAGCAACCAACTGATACCATTCCTACTGCGCCTGCTCCGGCAAATATTGAAATTGAAGAAGAACTACCTTCAATGCTTCCACCGCTAGGAGAATTACCTCCCATGCCTCCACTAATGGGTTTTGAGGAAGAAGTTGAGATGGACATAGGCTTTGCACCAGATATTGAAATAGAGATAGCAGATTTTGAAATATC
>QIMC01000223.1 GCA_003232185.1 Flammeovirgaceae bacterium
TATTATGATACCTTGGAAAAACAAGGGTTTCTAAATGACTATTCCGGTCATGAGTTCAGTACTTTTGTGATAACCAATGAGAACTTTGAAATTTTTTATCAAACCAAAGACCTGAAAGGGTACTTGTCGTTTTTTAATAATTTTTATTTGGAATAATATGGCAAAAAGGAAAAAAAAGAAATCTTCTGGCGGGCTATGGCTGTCGCACACGCTTAAGGCCTTGTGGATAGGCTTTGTATTGATAATCATCAGTTCTTTTCTATATGTCTTCGCAATAAAAGGGGATTGGTTTGGATTATTTGGTGGTATGCCAAGCGTAAAAGCATTGGAGAATCCTGAAAATGAACTAGCATCAGAGCTCTATTCTGCAGATAAAGTATTGCTTGGTATATACTATCGACCCAATAGCAATAGAACACCAGCTCAATATCAAGATCTAAGTCCTAATTTAATTCAAGCACTTACCGCCATTGAGGATATACGCTTTAATCAACACTCGGGAATAGATCCCAAGGGCATTATACGTGCGGTGGTAGGAGTACTTACTTTCAATCGCAAGGGTGGTGGAAGTACCCTGTCTCAACAAATTGCTAAAAACCTGTTCAATACCCGGCAAGAAGACTTTGATGGTTCGTTACTAAAACGAATTAAAAACAATGATATCAAGACCTTAATCCAAAAGTCAAAAGAGTGGATCATAGCAGTAGAGTTGGAAAAGAATTTTACCAAAGAAGAAATCATGGCTATGTACCTGAATACGGTAGATTTTGGAGGAAATACTTTTGGTATCAATCTGGCTTCCAGAACTTTTTTTAATACCACTCCAGATAGCCTGGCGATTCAGGAAGCCGCTGTTCTTGTCGGATTAGTGCAGGCACCCTCCTATTTCAATCCAGTACGCAATCCGGAAAATTCCAAGAGAAAACGAAATATCGTGCTGGGGCAAATGGAAAAATATCAATTCATCACCAAGACGATGCTGGATTCACTAGTAAATTTGCCGATTGGAATAGACTATGAAATTCAAAATCAAAATGTAGGTTTGGCCACTTATTTTCGTACGGTTACGGGCAACTTTCTGCGGGATTGGGCGGTAGATAATGACCATGATCTGTATGGAGACGGGTTGAAGATATACACTACTATTGACAGCCGTTTGCAAAAATATGCTGAAGAGGCTATGTCGGAACAAATGAAAAGGTTGCAAGCACATTTCATGGAGCACTTGGAGGGCAGGCAACCCTGGATTGATGAAAACAAAAAAGTAATTCCTAAATTCCTTGAATCAAGAATGCATGCCAGTCCCCATTATCGCCGATTGAAAAAAAGATATGAAGATCACCCGGACTCCATTGAAATTGTACTTAATCTTCCAAAGAGGATGACTGTATTCTCCTGGGACGGAGATATTGATACGGTAATGAGCTCAATGGATTCGCTCAGCTATTACAAGCATTTTCTTCAAAGTGGATTCATTGCCATGGATCCAAATACCGGGCATATCAAAGCCTGGGTAGGCGGAATTGACCATAAGTATTTCAAGTATGATCATGTCAAATACGGCAGAAGACAACCAGGGTCCACTTTCAAGCCAATCGTTTACGCTACTGCCATCGAGAATGGATACTCCCCCTGCTATACTCTGATGGACGCTAAAGTTACTTTTGATATTCCCGGCAATAAGAAATGGACTCCCCAAAATGCCGGTGGGAAATACACCGGAAAAGAAATGACTATTCGCAAAGCCATGGCCAATTCAGTAAATTCAATTACTGCTAAAATGATGCAAAAAGTTGGGCCGTCAGAAGTTGTAAAAATGGCAAAAAGACTAGGCATTCAAAGTGAGCTGGAGGCCGTTCCTGCGCTTTGCCTGGGGGTGAATGATGTATCTTTGTTTGAGTTGGTCGGTGCCTACAGTACATTTGTAAATAAAGGCACTCATATTACTCCTTTTTTCATCACCCGTATTGAGGATAAAAACGGAAATATTCTACAGGAATTTCCACCCAAAACTTTTGAGGCCATCAACGAAGAAACAGCATATATTATGTTGCATATGTTGAAAGGTGCTCTGGAAGAAGAAGGTGGGGCAGCGCTGGGCCTAAGTTATGAAGTCAAGGTAGGTAATGAAATCGGTGCTAAAACCGGCACTACCCAAAATGCTTCAGATGGGTGGTTTATAGGAATAACCAAAGATCTGGCAGCAGGTGCCTGGGTAGGTGGTGACGACCGAAGTATTCATTTTAGAAATTGGGTGTCTGGACAAGGATCAAGAACTGCCAGGCCCATTTGGAACCGTTTCATGGAAATGGTGTATGCAGATGAGCAAACGCATATTACCAAGGGCCCATTCCCAAGGCCCATAAGAAAATTATCGGTAGAAATTAACTGCGATCAATACGATGACTTATCAAATGTTTCAGATTCTCTGGAAGTAGAAACACCGGTAATTATCATCAACCCGGATGATATCCGATAGCGGATCTCAAATATGTCCTCACCCACATATACCAAGAACCAGGTAAATAAATTACCCGCACAACCGGGTGTATATCGATTTCTAAACAAGGATGGAAAAATCATCTATGTAGGCAAAGCCAAGAATCTAAAAAAAAGAGTATCCAGTTACTTTAATAAGTCCAGCTTGCCCAATCGGAAAACCATTAGAATGGTGTTCGAAATTGCAACCATAGATTGTACCGTGGTTGATTCCGAATTTGACGCATTGCTTTTGGAGAACAACCTGATTAAAAAAAGCCTACCCAAATACAACATCAGGCTTAAAGATGATAAAAGCTTTCCCTATATCTGGGTACCCGGTGAGCGGTTTCCAAGGATAATGTCCATCAGGAACAAGCACAATTATAAAGGAGGAACATTTTTCGGGCCATACGCAAATGTAATCGCCATGAAAAGTGTACTTGACCTGATCAGAAAGCTGTACACTATTCGTACCTGTAAATATAATTTGAGCCGGGAGAATATTGACAAAGGCAAATTTAAAGTATGTCTGGAGTATCATATTGGCAATTGTAAAGGTCCCTGTGAAGACTTACAAAGTACGGAAGACTACGATGGAGAAATTGAGCAAGCGCTGAATATTCTTAAGGGCCAATTAAATGTGGTCAAAAGTTATTTTAAGAACAAAATGATTGAAGCCTCCAAGCAGTTGAATTTTGAACTTGCACAAAGAATGAAGGAGCGATTGGAGCTACTGGAGAAATTTCAGGCCAAATCCACCATTGTTAATCCCAGGATTACCGATCTGGATGTTTGTTGTATTTATTCGGATGAAAAAAGTGCCTTTATCAATTTTATGCGAATAAAGAATGGAGCACTTGAAACTAGTCAGTCTATCCAAATCAAAAAGAAACTAGATGAAGACGATCATGAGATTCTTGCAAAAGTACTGTTTGAGCTTAGGCAAAGGTTCAATAGTAACGCCCGGGAGGTTCTGTTGAACATATCCATTGACTGGGAAATTGAAGGGTTGCGTTTATTCATTCCACAACGCGGAGACAAGAAAAAACTCATCAATCTGGCGAGAAAAAATGCCCTTTACTACAAGAAAAAATACTATGAGGGTAAGGGATTGATGAAACAGAGAAAAGATAAAGTCCTGGAGATTCTACAGCAGGACCTAAACCTCAAATCACTTCCTGCTCGAATTGAATGTTTCGATAATTCAAATATTCAAGGGGCATTTCCGGTGGCTTCTATGGTCCATTTCAAGCATGGTAAGCCTTATAAAAAAGAATACCGACATTACAATATTAAAACAGTAGATGGACCGGACGACTTTGCTTCAATGTATGAGGTGGTCTTCCGTAGATACAACAGGCTGAAGCAAGAAAGAAAGCTACTGCCCCACCTGATCGTAATAGATGGAGGGAAAGGCCAGTTGAGCGCTTCTTGCAAAGCCTTAAAGGACCTTCAGCTTTATGGCTCCATACCTATAATCGGAATTGCCAAGAGACTGGAGGAGATTTACTTCCCTCATGATCAATACCCCATTTACATCGACAAAAAGTCGCCCTCGCTTAGATTACTACAGCAATTACGGGATGAAGCCCATCGATTTGCTATTACTTTTCATAGAAACCAACGAAGTAGAAAAAGCTTGGGTACCGAACTGGAACAGATTCCTGGAATTGGATCTAATAGTGCCAGTCGCCTGTTAAGCAAATTCAAATCTGTGAAAAAAGT
>QIMC01000167.1 GCA_003232185.1 Flammeovirgaceae bacterium
CCAACCAGCTACATTAAAAGATTTCCTTTGTATTTTTCCATGTGCGAGTGCGAATCAAGGATATACTAAGCAAGAGGGAAGGGAAATTTCTATTTGTGGATCTGATTATGATGGGTCTTCTTACCATCAATTTGCTACTGATTCTCTTTGATTTAACATTTAGCAGCCTCTTTATACAAGATTTATTCCAAAGATTTACCCCTGGTTTCTTCGAATTTTACAATACACATATACACCGGGATTTTCTAATTATTGATATTTGGTTTGTAACCATCTTCATTATAGAACTGGTTATTCGATGGATAATTGCCATCAGCAATAAAACCTATCACAAATGGTTTTTCTATCCATTTATTCATTGGTATGATGTATTAGGGTGCATACCATTAGGATCATTTCGATTCCTGAGGGTACTAAGAGTGATCGGTCTTACTATCAGATTACAAAAACTAGGAGTAATTGATCTTACCAAAACATATGTTTATTCCAAGGTTATAAAGTATCTAAATATTTTTACTGAAGAGGTTTCAGACAGAGTAGTAATACATGTGCTAAATGGCGTTCAGGATGAAATAAAAAATGGCTCTCCTGTACTGGACCGAATCCTCCGGGATCTTGTAGAACCACAAAAAGCCATATTAGCAGAATGGCTTTCCCATAGACTTCAGCTAGTAGCATCCGAAGCATACCATGACCACATCATTGACCTTCAGGCATACCTGGATGCCCAAATAGCTTCAGCAATTACCCACAACCCGGAACTTAGAAATATTTCCAGGATTCCGATACTGGGTAGTGTGGTAACCAGCAATCTGGAAAAGACAATTAGTGACATGATCAATCATGTAGTAGACCAATCTTTTCAAGACCTTGCCAGTCCACAGAACAAAGAAATTGTAGACGATATCACACGCCTTGTTTTGGATACGTTCCTTACTGAAGAAAAGGACAAGAAGTTAGGCGATATAGTCCGAAACATCCTGGTTGACTCTTTGGAAGTGGTAAAAGGTCAGGTTAAAATTCAACAATGGAAGGTGCATGAACAAAAAGAAAAAGAAGTAAAAGCCAAAGAAAAGGTAGATAAGTTGGTGGAAAGGCAATATGATGAAAGCTGATTGTCCTAATAATTGGCAAATTAACTACCTTAGCTAAGCATATTCCAAAAACGTGTTCAACAGTTTAATAATCATACCAACCTACAACGAATATCTTAATATTGAGGACCTGATTCAGCGAATTTTTTCCTTAGAAATACCCTTTGATGTGTTGGTAGTTGACGATGATTCACCTGATGGTACCGGAAAAGTGGTAAAGAAGTTGCAAAAACAATTTCCTGAAAAATTGTTTTTGATAACCCGTAAAAACAAAAGTGGATTGGGTACTGCGTATATAAAAGGATTCCAGTATGCACTGGAAAAGGGTTACCAATATATTTTTCAGATGGATGCAGACTTTTCGCACAACCCAAGAGATTTGGTCCGGCTGTACCTCACCTGTTCAGAAGAAGAGTATGATTTATGCATTGGATCCCGATATATTACCGGTGTAAACGTGGTGAATTGGCCAATAGGAAGGGTGTTGATGTCCTATTTTGCCAGTATCTATGTTAGATTTATTACCTCATTGCCTATTCGGGATACCACAGCAGGCTTCAAATGCTATAAAAGAAATGTTCTTGAGTCGATAGATCTGGGGAAAATAAAATTTGTTGGTTATGCCTTTCAAATCGAAATGAAATTTGCTGCCTGGAAACAGGGATTTAAAATCAAAGAAATACCAATTGTTTTTACTGATAGAACCAAGGGAGAATCTAAGCTTTCAAAAGGCATCTTCAAAGAAGCGGTATTCGGGGTCATTCAGATGAAGATACGTGGATGGCTTGGTCGATATGCCCCATCAATCAAAACGAATAGACTGAATGGGGCTAATACTGGTAATGATCCGCGTAGGCAAGAAGAGTACCAGGCTTATAATCAAAAAGGTAAGTAAGTTCAATATAATCACCATCGACCAGTCCCATTGTATGGGTACGAATTCCATATAGTAATTTTGAGGATCAAGTGGTACTATCTTGAATTTATCCTGAATGTAGGCGAGTCCAATGCCCAGCAAATTTCCAAATAACATCCCTTTACCCATAAGCAGCATCCCACGATATACAAATATCTTTCTCACCAACTTGTTATTCGCTCCCATTGCTTTTAACAGTCCGATCATCTGCGTACGCTCCATAATCATTATCAGAAGTACCGAAGCCATATTAAAACATGCGACGAAGGTTATAATAGCCAAAAATATTACCTCATTCTTGACTATTAGTTTCATCCAATCAAAAAATTGAATGTATTTATCCGATACTTTTTGTGGATAAAGATCGTATTCCAACTGATCATAAAGTAACCTTTCTACCTTAGCAATTTGGCTTACGTCTTTTACAAAAATCTCATATCCTCCCACCAGGCTATCATTCCAGTTGTTCAACCTACGGATCAGGCCTATATCACCTATGATAATATGATCATCAAAATCTTCCAGGCCGGTTTCATAGAGACCGGTTACCAACAGCCGACGAGTACGTAGACTGGGAGGTGTGGTATTGAAGTCCATGAAATTTAAGATCACCTTATCATCTACTCCTACTCGCATGATCCTACTCATTTTCTTGCTTATCAGAATCTCACGGGAATAGGTGGAGTCCGAAAAAGTGAAGAATTTGCCTTCCACAATATTCTGACTAAAACTAGCAATGTCAAAACTAGGACCCACGCCTTTCAATAATACTCCATGAACCTCCTGGTCACTCTTTAGTAAAGTGGCCTTATGGCTGTATTCCTGTATGTGTCTAATCTCTTCGAATTCCTGCGGAGCAGTTAACAATTTACTTTTGGGAACAAATGGACTTTCTTCAATGGCATTATTTAAGGTGAACTTGACCACCTGTAAATGTCCTGAAAAGCTATATATTTTATTTTCAATAGTAGAAGTAAAACCACCCAGTATCATTACCGAAATTAGCATTACCGCCAGCCCAATACAGATACTGGCAGTAGCTATAGTATGGACAATAGAGCTAAAGCTATTACCGTGGGACTTTAATCTTTTAGATATATAATAAGAGAGGTTCAATAATATACTTATTTTTACCTATTAGAAATTTATTACAACGCTGTAAAATAAGCAATATCCAATGAAACACGCATTGTTGATTCTTACATTTTTGGTTATCTTCTCTTCCTGTAGTAGCCAGCCCAGTATGCCTGAACTACAGGATATTGTAGATGACAACAATACACTGATTCTTGGAGCTGAGCGCATTGATTCATACCTGCCTTTTATAAAAGACCTAAACATAGCTATTTTAGTTAATCACACCTCCCTGGTGGGAGAAAAACACCTGGTAGATACCTTACTGGCATTGGGTGTCTCCATTAAGAAAGTATTTGCTCCGGAGCATGGGTTTAGAGGTGCCCAGGAAGCAGGCGAGTTAGTTGAAAGTGGCGTAGACGTAAAAACCGGGCTACCGATTGTTTCTCTATATGGTGCAAATAAGAAACCAACAGCCGATCAGTTGGATGATATTGACGTGGTTTTATTTGATATACAAGATGTTGGGGTCCGATTCTACACCTACATTAGTACCATGCATTACCTGATGGAAGCCTGTGCTGAAAATAAAAAAACCATGATGGTACTTGATCGACCAAACCCAAATGGAGACTATGTTGCAGGGCCCATTTTACAAAAGAAGCAAAAGTCGTTTGTAGGGATGCACCCGATTCCAATTGTTCACGGACTTACAGTGGGGGAATTGGCCAGAATGATCAATGGTGAACGCTGGCTTTCCGGAGATGAATCCTGTCACCTTGAGATTGTACCCATGAAAAACTATCATCATCAGATGAGGTACTCGCTTCCGGTGAAGCCTTCACCCAATTTACCAACAGATCAATCGATCAGGCTTTATCCTTCGCTATGTCTGCTTGAAGGATCAAAGATCAGTATTGGTCGTGGAACAAATTTTCCATTCCAGGTTTTCGGACATCCTTCATTTGCTGATAGCTTATTCTCCTTCATTCCAGAAAGTATCCCGGGTATGGACCAAAGCCCTAAATACATGGATGACACTTGTTTTGGGTGGGATTTGAGAACAACCAATGCACCACAATTCACTCTGAAATATTTGCT
>QIMC01000034.1 GCA_003232185.1 Flammeovirgaceae bacterium
GGAAAGGTCTGACTCATTTGACCGTATAACCCGGATGCTGAAAGCATAGTCAGGGCTATTATAAATTGGCAGATATATTTCATTTTGAATAGGATTTGAAGGTATAACGTAATTCAGAGTAAATTTAATATGCTTGTACTACTATTACTCAAGAATTTCCGGCTTGGCCTGTCTATGTAAGGAATTGTGCTGGATTCAGTGATCAGTGATTATTTTTTGCCAATTATAGTCCTGCTTTGGAATACCCACCCCTGTTTCCCCTCCGTCGAAGGGGACGTCTAGTAAACTGAGTTTGTAAATACTAAAGCTGTTTGTGCCATTTGCAGTCTGTTTGTAGCCTGTGGCTACGAACCAATTCATGGCAGAATCTGCATAGGTACATATTCTAACACCCTAACACCCTAACACCCTAACACCCTAACACCCTATCACCCTAACCCCAATCGGAGCAGCCAACAGTTTATCTGGAATGTCAAAAGCATCCACCAGATCATACGAGTCCATACGAACTTCTTTACACCTTTGCTCTTTACGCCCTCAAAGTAGCCGTTCTCAAGATACCAGCCTTTATATTTATCTAGCAAGGTAATGGCAAATAGCTGGCATAACCGACTAAGGGTTTCCTTTAGTTCGGGGTTTTCGATGCGCTCCACCTTAGCTATAAACTGTTCAAGTATAACCCGTTCGATATACGCATGAGCAACAGTAACCAGATGATTTTGACATTCGTTGAAAGCCTGAAAACTATTCATCCCTGCATCAATTCTGAATTTCAGTCTTTGACCTGCCCTGGTCACCAGGTGTTGTTCCCTATAAGTGAATGCCGCCAGGTGAAACTCGCTGTCACTAATGTGCTCTAATGCAGTTTTCCGGGTAATTATCGGATTCATTTCGGTCAGGGAAGTAGCTGCTTGTTTTGCTATATATTTTACCAGACCCAAGAATTTAATGTCATTAAATTCTTGATGAAATTCCGCTAGTCTCGATTTAGCCACCAGTTGCATTAGCACGGTGTTATCTCCTTCAAAGGTGGTAAAAATTTCCGTGTCAGCTTTCAGTTCTGCCAACCGGTTTTCCCATAGGTATCCTTTTCCTCCGCAAGCCTCTCGACAGGTTTGAAGGGTTTGGGTAGTGTTCCATGTACAGTATGCTTTCATGCCCGCAGCCAATGCCTCGATTTCCCGACGTTCATCAGGTTTCTGATCCAGATACCGTTCGGTCAGATACTTCAAGGCAAAGTCCAAAGCATATGCATTTGCCAGTAGGGGCATGAGCCGTTTTTGATGGGTTTGATAATCAATAATCGTTTGCTCAGGTTTGCCGGGAGCTCCAAATTGGCGGCGATGATGAGCATATCGAATTGCTATAGTAAGTCCTGACTTGGTGGCACTCAAGGCAGTTAATGGGACTCCTATCCGACCGCCTACAAGGGTCCCCAGCATGGTAAAAAATCGCTTGGATGGGTTGGCAATTTGACTATTGTATTGCCCCTTTGAATTAATTTGCGCAAAACGATCCAAAAGATTGCTGACAGGAACGTGTACCCGGTCAAACCAGATTCGTCCGTTATCAATACCATTTAACCCTAATTTTTCACCACAATCTTCAATCCGAACTCCGGACAGTACCTTTCCTGATTCATCCCTAATGGGTACCAGAAGGGCACAGACTCCGTGATTCTCATAGCCAATAATTAATTGTGCAAATACGGTAGCCATCTTTCCATGCAGTGCGGCATTGCCAATGTAATCTTTCCGGGCTGCTTGATTTGGGGTGTGAACAATGAGTTCTTTAGTTTTCTTGTTATAAGTAGCGGTGGTTTCAATATCCCGCACGTTACTTCCATGCCCGGTTTCCGTCATGGCAAAGCACCCAGGAAGAGCCATTGAACCCGCATCAGTTAAATATTGGTCATGATGTCTTTGGGTACCTAAGGACAGTATACTGCCTCCAAACAAACCAAACTGCACTCCGTATTTTATGGTCAAACTTAGATCGAAATGACCCAATATTTCCATGGTAGCAAAGTAATCCCTCATATTATCTTTACCCCCATGAGGTTCAGGGTAAGCCAAAGAACCATAACCATCCCTGGCCAAAATCAGACACCATTCCAGTACTTTTGCTCGATAGGAGTCCCGGTCAGAAATATGCTCTTTATTAAAATCCCCACTTTGGAGTAGCTGTCGAAGCTTCTGCTTAATAGAATGGGATTCCTCATCAAGAATTTGCGATAACTGCTCCACATCGAGGTGGGAGCTTATCCTTTGAGTTGGCAGATCCTTGGGTCCTTCGGCGAAAAGGAAGTCAAGTGCTTCGGTGGTGATAACCCCCAAAGCCTCCTCAATTTGATTTAAAGCTTGTTGTGCGCTGTCGCTTTGCCATTGCTCCTTTGATTGATCAGAGATACGGGCAATCTCAAGCCCAAGGCTGGCAAGCGATTTTTTAGCGTCGTTTGGAATAAAAGGCTCCGCCCTTTTAATTATGGAAAGCCACTCATTTAACTGCTTTGGTGTGGGAGGCCGGTCAGGTTGCAGGCATTTGGATACGAATGATTTTTCGGAATTTGTTAGCCAGTCCTGCCTTAATACTTTTTGATTAATAGAAGCAAGCTCTTCCTCAGTAAGTATACTATCCGACCAAGCAACATAAAGCATTGGTAGGAAGATCAATAACCCGGGTGATTGCTCGATGGTGTGAATATCTGCCTTACTAAGATCCTGGAAAATTTGCTGTAATTTCATGGACTGTCAATGATTAAAGGACTGAGGGATTGAAGGCACCATATCAAAATTCACTAATCTAATAATCAATTTCGCTCGGCGCCTGCCTGCCGGCCTTTAGGCAGGTTCGGCATTCGGCGTTCTATCGCCCCCACCACCTCACTCTCATACCTGACCTTCGCCACCCCTCTAATGGTGGCAGCAACCGAGCAGTACTTATCTACAGAGAGTGCTACAATCTTGGCGAGCTCTGATTCGGTGGTGTCAGATGAAGAAAGCTTAAAAGTTAACAGAATATCAGTAAAATGTTTGGGATGTTCATCCCGGCGCGTGCCTTCTGCAACCACTTGCAACCCATCAATGGTCTTCCTTTTTTTCTGCAAAATTTGAATAACATCTACTGCCGAGCAGGCCGCGGTGGCCGACAACAGCAGCTCCATGGGTGATTGGGCCTTTTTTTGGTCCAGGTCGTACATATCGATTTGCACGGTATTTCCCTGGGGATTGGTTGCTTGGTATTCCAGCTCTGCTTTGTAGGTAGTGGTGATGGTTTTTATATTGCTCATAGTTAAGATTTACATATTTCTGCGGTATTGCCCACCAACTGCAAACATGGTTTGGGTTATTTGACCCAGTGAGCAGTACTTGCTGGCTTCCATTAGGCTATTGAATATGTTTTTATTCTGAATGGCAGATTGTTTTAAGTTACTTAAATGCTTTTCAGCATCTTCGCCATAATGTTGATGCAGCCGCTCTAGCATTTCTACTTGATAGACCTTTTCCTCTTTGGTGGCTCTGATAACTTCCCCAGGCATGACGGTAGGGGACCCTTTAGATGATAAAAATGTGTTAACACCCATGATCGGCAGTTCACCGGTATGCTTTAGGGTTTCGTAGTACAAACTTTCTTCCTGAATCTTCCCGCGTTGGTACATGGTTTCCATGGCACCTAAAACCCCGCCTCTTTCGGTGATCCGATCAAATTCTATTAATACCGCTTCTTCAACTAAATCTGTCAACTCTTCAATTATAAAGGATCCCTGTAAAGGGTTTTCATTATTTGCCAGTCCCAATTCCTTATTGATGATCAATTGAATAGCCATGGCTCTTCGTACTGACTCTTCAGTGGGTGTGGTTATAGCTTCGTCGTAGGCATTAGTGTGCAGGCTGTTGCAGTTGTCATAAATGGCATACAGTGCCTGCAAAGTGGTTCTGATGTCATTAAAATTTATTTCCTGTGCATGCAAAGACCGCCCGGAGGTCTGAATATGGTATTTCAACATTTGCGAGCGATCATTGGCATGGTATTTAAGTTTCATTGCTTTGGCCCATATCCGTCTGGCTACCCGACCAATTACCGCATATTCTGCATCTATACCATTGCTAAAGAAAAAAGAAAGATTTGGGGCAAACTTATTGATGTCCATTCCCCTCGAAAGAAAATACTCTACATAGGTAAATCCGTTGGCCAGGGTAAAAGCCAATTGTGTCAGCGGATTTGCACCGGCTTCAGCGATGTGATACCCGGAGATAGATACCGAATAAAAGTTGCGCACTCCCTGATCAATGAAGTATTCCTGAACGTCTCCCATAAGCCGAAGCGAGAACTCTGTAGAGAAAATACAGGTGTTTTGTGCCTGATCCTCCTTAAGAATATCTGCCTGTACAGTACCTCTAACCGCCTTTAAAGTTTTAGATTTTATCTGATGATAATTTTCCTGATCCAACACCTGATCGCCGGTAACTCCCAGCAACAGCAGGCCTAGCCCATCATTTTCTTTTGGCAGGTCCCCTTGATATTGTGGTCTAAGCGCTTCCTGCCCCTGATAAACTTTGG
>QIMC01000083.1 GCA_003232185.1 Flammeovirgaceae bacterium
TTATCTGCACTTGCATGGATGTGACCAGGAATGAGGCCATAGGCTCTATTGCCGAAGGGTTTGACCAGGTAGAGACATTGAAAAGATATAGCAGTATGGGCATGGGGCCTTGTCAGGGTAAAACTTGCCATGAAGCTGTTGCACGTCTAACTGCTAAGGATACCGGGTTGGGAATGCATGATGCCGTACCAACCACTTACAGACCCCCATATAATGGGGTTAAGTTGGGTTTGTTCGCCGGGCGTGCCCCCCATCTGGGGCCAATAAAAAGAACAGCCATGCATTTTTGGCATGAAGAGAACGGGGCTAAGTTTTTAAATTCAGGTCAATGGAAACGACCTCACAACTATGGTGACCCAATCGCCGAGGCATTGAACGTAAGGACGGGTCTTGGCATGATTGACGTGAGCACATTGGGTAAAATTGAGTTGTCCGGCCCGGATGTGCTGGATTTTATTCACTTTATGTTTCCCGGGAAGTTTGCCAAATTGAGTGTAGGGAGGGTGCGGTATTCAACTATGATTAAAGAAGATGGGATTATCTTTGAAGACGGCACAATTGCGCATATGGATGATGGTGTTTACTACCTCAGCACCACTACAGGAAATCAAGATGCGATTGAAGCCTTGTTTCAATGGTGGATCCTAACCGATAATTATGGAGCACACATAAGAAATTTAAGCCGTGTTAATTCAGCAGTAAACATCGCCGGAGAGAAAGCGAGGGATTTGATGAACGATCTGGTTGATATCGACATGAGCAACGAGGCCTTTCCTTATATGTCGTGTAGAAAAGCAGAAATTGAAGGAGTTGATGTGAGCCTTTTTCGAATTGGCTTTACTGGAGAACTTAGCTATGAAGTACATTATCCATCGGAATATGGAGAATCGATGTGGAAACACATCATGACGAAAGGTGAACATTACCAACTGAAGCAATTTGGTGTAGAGGCTCAAAGGATATTGCGATTAGAAAAAGGCCATTTATTGCCTGGAGTTGATACTGACGCCCTTTCAAATCCATTTGAAGCCGGAGTGGGATTTACCATCAAAGATGATAAAGAGAATTTTGTAGGTAAATCCTTTTTGAAGAATTTTAAAGACAGGGGATTTCAAAACAGATTGGTAAGCTATAAATTGGCAAAAGGCGCCCAGATACCAGACGATGGGGTAGCAGTTTTGAACTCGGGTGAAATTGTGGGAAGGGTATCCAGTTCGAGATATGCACCGGTCTTCGGGTTTGGTGTTGGGTTGGCCTGGGTAACCGAAGAATTGTCTAAGGCAGGCACGAAAATTCAAATTCGTTGTGCAGATGGAGGCGATGTGATGGGAGAAGTATTGGATCATTGTTTGTACGATCCAGAAGGAATTAAGTTGAAAGCATAGGTATGGGATTATCAAGAGAAAGTCCGTTGAAGAACGTTTACAGGCAGCTGCAAGCAACCTTTGCAGAGGTAGATGGATGGCAGATGCCTATAGACTGTGGTCAAGCAGAAAAAGAAAGGAAACAGATCGATGCAGGAAGTGTGTTGGCCGATTGGTCGCATATTTCGAAGGTGATTGTACTGGGGAATGGTGCGGAAGAAGCCATTGCGGTATTACATGCGGATGCACCAAAATTGAATATTGGTTCTACAATTGCTCAAAAAGAAAGTGTGATACTTCGACTCACCAGCGATGAATATCTAATCCTTAGTTTGCCTGGAGAAGAGGAATCCATTTTATTGAAAACACAGCACCCTAAAGTAATATCATACGCTGTTGCCGGTGGATTTGCTTGTATGGTATTGGCTGGATCTGAGCGGAACAAAGTGTGGGAGCGTTCTACCGCTATGGATTTGATCACAACTAAGGTAGGAATAGGGAAAGTGATTCAGACTTCTGTTCATGCGGTTCATTGTACTATTTACAGAATGGCTGGTAGTGATTTAATTATTTGCAAAAGAGATCAGGCGCATTTTTTAATGGAAGCGCTAATGGATGTGGGCCACCTGGTAGGGTTAATGCCCACGGGAATGAATGTTGTAACAGTTTCATTTGTAGAAAATTAAGGATGTCAAAAAGACTTTGGAAATCACATGAACTGAAAAAGGGCTACGATGTAGTGATTATCGGTGGAGGGGTTAATGGTTTGGCTACTGCCTATTACCTTGCTAAGATGGGCATGAAAAACATTGCAGTCCTTGAATCTAAATTTGTTGGGTATGGTGGCTCAGGAAGGAATACCGCTATCTTACGTTCTAATTATAGAACACCTGAAGGTATTAGGTTCTACGAACAAAGCATGGGCATGTACCGTGACTTGGCGCAAGAATTAGATTACAACTTAATGTTCAGTGAACAGGGCCATTTTACTTTAGGCCACTCAGAGTCTTCCATATCCGGTTTGGTAACCAGGGCCGAGAACAACAAAGCGCTTAATGTAAATAGCTATATGCTGGATCCGAAGGAAATAAAGGGAATGTTACCAGAAATAGATATCACCGATCATCCAAGATATCCGGTAATGGGGGCTCTTTACCATCCACCTGGAGGGATCATTCGGCATGATGCAGTTGTTTGGGCATATTGCAAGGAAGCAGAAAAGTTGGGAGTTGAGGTGCACAACCTAACCACCGTTGAGGATGTTAGCATTAAAAACGGAAAAATAACTGGAGTAAAAACAAACAGAGGCCAAGTAAGTTGCGGTAAATTACTATCAGCAGTGGCAGGTTGGAGCTCTGAAGTTTGCGGAAAAGTTGGTTTAAAATTACCGATTGCTACCTATCCACTACAGGCCATGGTTACAGAGTCTTACAAACCATGGCTACACCATGTTGTGGTTAGTTCTACGCTGCATATTTACCTCAGTCAAACGGATAGAGGTGAATTGGTCTGTGGTAATGGAATTGATAATTATACACACTATGGAATGCAATCCACGTTAGGATTTTTGGAAGGCTATGCAGCGCATGTACTTGAATTATTTCCAATACTCCATAATGTTAAAGTGCAGCGATCCTGGGCAGGTTTATGTGATATGACCCCAGATTATGGCCCTATTATTTCTAAGATTAATGAGATTGAAGGGTTTTATTTAAACGGTGGATGGGGTACGTATGGTTTTAAAGCAGGACCGGCGAGCGGATACAACACGGCTAAAATGATCTTCGATGACAAAGAACCTGAAATGATCGAAGCATTCAGCTTCTATAGGTTCCAAAACAATACTTTAGGAGGGGAAAAGGCCGCTGCATCTGTCGGAAACTGATCTTCTTTCAGTTTACGTTCTAAGCAGATATCAAGCATAGCTTTGGAGCATGGAGCAGTTAATGAAAGTAAAGGGAAGAATTAGAGCCTAGAAAATGGAATCAGGTAGTTCGCAGCTGGGGCTTAATACTCAGTCAATTCTGGCGATTTTAAGAATACATTTTCGTCTATGATACATTCTACATTACTGTGCAGCCAAAGTATTGAAGCAGGCAAATTCGTGTAAACTTTCCTTTGCAATAATCTTTCTGTTACAGACTCTTTATTTCTCCCGCTAATCAAAAGCAAAATTTTCCTGGCAAACATAATATTCTGTACCCCAAGAGTTAGCCCAAAATGAGGCGCCGTATCCATTGATCGGACCATGTTGTGTTGAATAGATTCCTTAGATAAATCAGCTACATGGCAATGTGGTATAAGGAAGGGGCCTGGTTCATTGAACCCAATATGGCCATTTTTCCCAAGCCCCAATACACAAATATCTATTGGTCCTTGTTGATCCAATTCAAACTGAATTCTTTTGCATTCTTCAATTGGTTCTGCTGGGTCGGAGGCAAATGAAATATACCGTTCTGAAGGTATTCTCAATTGATCCAATAACCTCGTTCTTAGGTAATACTCACATGACACCGGATGGTTTTCAGGAACACCG
Organism: Flammeovirgaceae bacterium; assembly: GCA_003232185.1. Classification (GTDB taxonomy): domain Bacteria; phylum Bacteroidota; class Bacteroidia; order Cytophagales; family Cyclobacteriaceae; genus SZUA-3. Next base: position 3,901 of record QIMC01000083.1, read on the forward strand.
CCCCATTCATCTAATTTTAAAACCCTCAGATGTTCGAATAATTTTCTGTCTGCTCTTGACTTATTTGCCAGTTCATCATACAATCCGACCGGTGAATCTCCGGTTGCCGGGCAAAGCAGGAGGTCTTTCTTTTTTTCAATTGCACTAATGACCAGCGAGGCTGCTTGAATACTCATACTTTCATAATCCTTGCACCGAGTAATATTCATATAAACTGTTGTCTACGAGTTCATTATTCAAAC
>QIMC01000326.1 GCA_003232185.1 Flammeovirgaceae bacterium
GCAGATGACGACATTAGGGTGACTGTCAACCAAGGATTGGTGCTCCGATATGTCCGTCCACAAAATTTAACTCATTTGTACAATGCGCTGAAGGAAATTGGATTGGCCGATACTGGCTTCAATACTATTGCGGACATTACCGCTTGCCCCGGAACAGATACCTGTAATCTTGGAGTTACCAACAGTACTGGAGCAGCCCAGGAATTAGAAACTTTAGTAAGGAAAGAATACCCTCATCTGTTGACAGAATCTGAGATTAACATTAAGATTAGCGGGTGTATGAATTCCTGTGGCCAGCATATGGCAGCGAATATTGGGTTTCATGGAAGTTCCATCAAAAAAGGCCCACTGGTAGTGCCCGCTTTGCAGGTGGTATTAGGTGGAGGAGTAGATGATGCCGGCAAAGGTTTTATCGCTGAAAAAATCATCAAATTGCCTACAAAGCGAATACCACAGGCGCTGAGACTATTGCTCGATGACTATCAGGACGGAGCTTCCGGAGGCACCTATTTTAATGACTACGTGGCCGGTCGAGGGAAACATTACTTTTATAGTCTTTTAAAGCCACTGGCAGACTTGACTACAATCAAAGATATTGAATATGTTGATTGGGGCCATTCTGAGCAATTTATTCCTGAAATCGGAGTAGGTGAGTGTGCAGGTGTAAGTTATGATATGGTAGATACTATTATCGGGGATTCCATTGAGAAACTTGTATTTGCTGAACAAGCATATGAACAGAAATTGTGGGCCGAAACCTTATACAATGCCTACACTTCGATGGTTGTGGCTGCGAAGGCGCTATTGCTTTCTGAAGATGTAAGGTGTAATACACATATTGGAATTCTCAAAGATTTTGATAAGCACTTTGTTCAAGAGAATAAGGTGAAAGTGAGGCCTATGTTTTAGAGTTCAACGAACAGAAACCAAATCAGGAGTTTGCGATGGAATATCTCCAAAGAGCTCAGGATTTTTTAAAGAAAGTACAGGAACTAAGGACTGCTGTCCTGGATGAATCTGAAAAATTAGTGGTTAACAGTTATTACAACGCTTGATGGAACCAAAATTAACATTAGTAGGTGCGGGGCCAGGTGATCCGGAATTAATCAGCCTCAAAGGCGTAAAAGCCTTAAGAGCGGCTGATGTGGTATTGTATGATGCACTGGTTCATCCCGACTTACTTGATCATTGCTCTGCCCATACATTAAAGATCTATGTTGGCAAACGATCAGGAAAACATAGCTATAGGCAGGAGGAAATTAATCAGCTGATTGTTGATTATGCGCTGACCAGTGGGCACGTAGTAAGGTTGAAGGGAGGTGATCCATTCATTTTCGCTCGTGGTAAGGAAGAGCTGGAATATGCGGAAACCTTCAATATTGATACCGCAGTAATTCCAGGAATCAGCAGCATCAATCTACCTGGTTGCTTTGGCATACCATTAACTCACAGAGGAATAAATGAGAGCTTTTGGGTGATCACTGCTACCACCAGTAACGGGAAGATGTCTCGTGATGTGGCTTTGGCAGCTCAATCTAAGGCCACAGTAGTATTGCTTATGGGTCTAAAGAAACTAAATGAAATTTTAGAAGTATTTAGGAAGGCCAATAAAAATGAATTACCGGTGGCGATCATCTCTCAAGGATCACTTCCTCAGGCAAGCATGCTAATTGGAACAGTTGATAACATTAAAGGCAAGGTTGATGCGTTGAAACCATTAGCGCCCGCCCTAATCGTATTGGGTGAGGCAGTTGGTACACATCCTGAGTTTTACGTTAAGGCAGAGAGTTTGAGAACGGACTTATTAAGTAAGATATGAACGGTCAGAATCAGAGAAATAATCTATTTCCGGTTTTTCTAAAAATGGAAAAATTGCAAACATTGATAGTGGGGGGTGGAAATGTTGGCGAGGAGAAGCTGAGGTCGTTGCTAAGGAACAGCCCATGTGCGCCGATTACCGTGGTGGCAATCAAAATCAAGGATAAGATAAAAGATATGAGCCTGAAATATCCTAAGGTTGTTCTGAAAGAGCGTGGGTTTCACCCTGAGGATCTGGAAGGTATAAATATTGCGATTTTGGCTACCGAAGATAGAAATACCAATATTGGTATTGGACAACTAGCAAAGGCTAAGAATATTCCAGTTAACGTGGCTGATACCCCGGACCTTTGTGATTTCTATTTGGGAAGTGTGGTTCAAAGAGGGCAATTGAAAATTGGGATTTCTACCAATGGTCAGTCTCCCACTTTTGCAAAGCGGCTTCGCCAAATATTGGAGGAAGTGTTGCCTGAAGAGACCAATGACTTGATTAACAATCTAAAGGCCATTCGGGATCAGCTCAATGGAGATTTCCAATATAAAGTACAGAAATTGAATGAGTACACTGCTCAGTTAGTTACAGGAGCCGTTGAAAAAAAGCATTAACCATGAACTTAAAAAAGCTTAATAAAAAATATCAACCACTATCCTTTCAGGAAAGATTGGAAAAAGTGTTTCAGGAATATGAGCAAGATCAAATCCTGGTAACTTCTTCTTTCGGTACTACTTCCATGGCCTTACTTCATTTACTTAGCAAAGTACAACCAGGGCATCCGGTACATTTTATTGATACATCTTATCACTTTCCGGAAACCCTTGCTTATAGGGATCAGCTAATGAAGCAATTGGACTTACAGATAGTGGAGGTAAAAGCGGATAAAAAGAAAAACAAATTCACCAAAGAAAATCAGACCTGGAGGTTCAATCAGGACCTTTGCTGTTTTATTAATAAGATAGAGCCACTGGATACTATTAAAGGGAAATACAGCATTTGGGTTTCAGGACTGTTGGGTTTTCAAAATGTACATCGAAAGAACCTTGATTTATTTGAATCCAAAGATGGTCTTTTGAAGTTTCATCCCCTGATTGATATGGGCAAAGAAGACCTTAATCTATACCGACAACTTTATGAACTTCCCACGCACCCCTTGATTCATCAGGGATATGGGTCAGTTGGCTGTACGCACTGTACAAAAAAAGGAGAAAATCGCAACGGACGCTGGTTGGATGTCGAAAAGACAGAATGTGGCATCCACGATACCAAATCATGGATAAAAAATAGAATGGTTGGCTAACGAAATTTAACCTTTGACATGGCACTGGTTTTTTTTCTTTGATAGAAGTACTTAATTTGGTGCCTTCAAAAGAACGCCTTGCAATTACTTACCGTTACAGATCAGCACACCCGACAGGAGTTTTTAAAGCTCCCTCTTCGACTTTATAACCACCATAAGTTTTGGATAAGACCCTTGGATGAAGATATTGAAAATGTTTTTGACCCTAAATCCAATAAAACTTTTCGGAAGGGTGAATTGGAGCGTTGGATTGTGGTAAACCACCAGGGAGAGACAGTGGGCCGGGTAGCCGCCTTTGTTAATGAAAAAACCAAGGACAAGAGGAATGATCAGCCTACCGGAGGTATGGGGTTTTTTGAATCGATCAACGATCAGGCAGTGGCCTTTGCTCTTTTTGATGCCTGTAAAAATTGGCTATCCGAAAGGGGCTTGGAGGCAATGGATGGACCAATCAATTTTGGCGACCGCGATAAGTGGTGGGGCCTGTTAGTTGATGGCTACCAAATTGAGCCGAATTACCTTCAGCATTACAATTTTCCCTATTACAAGGACCTCTTTGAAGCTTATGGTTTCAAAACCTACTTCAAACAATTGACTTATGTCAGAAAAACCCGGGATCCTTTATCGCCCAAATTAGCGAAAAAAGCTGAACGACTACAGCAGGATAAATCCTACTCATTCAGCCATATGCGACTGAAAAATATTGACAAATACATTAAGGACTTTCAGACTGTTTACAACCAGGCCTGGGCAGGGCATGGCGTGCCCAAGATGGCCTATGTTCAGGCAAAATCCTTAATGTATCAGTTGAAGCCAATCATTGATGAAAAGATTGTGTGGTTTGGATACTATAATGACGATCCGATTGCATTTTTTATCATGTTGCCAGAGGTAAATCAGATTTTTAAATATGTAAATGGAAAATTGGACTGGATTGGCAAGCTCAAATTCATTTGGCACAAATGGAGAAAGACCTGTAATAAAATGTTCGGCCTGGTATTTGGGATCGTACCGGCACATCAGGGTAAGGGGGTAGAAGGTGCATTGATTATGGCTGCCAGACAAATGATACAGGACGATTATCATCGTTATGAAGATTATGAAATGAATTGGATTGGAGATTTTAATCCTAAGATGATGCGGGTAGCGGAGCAGGTTGGTGGCACCATAGGCAAGACCCATATTACCTACCGCAAACTGTTTGATCAAAACAAAGAGTTCAAGAGGCATCCACTCATATAGAAGGGTATCCTTTTTTTTACCACTAAATAAAAAAAATGAAATACGATGTTTATGGTATTGGTAATGCATTGGTAGATATAGAATATCGTGTTGACGATGAATTTTTAAAAAAGTACCATATCGAAAAAGGGTTGATGACTTTAGTAGATGAGGAAAGACAGGTAGAGTTGATCCATGCGCTTAACAAACACATGATCAAGAAGCAAAGTGGAGGGTCAGCAGCCAACACCATTATAGCAGCAAATCAATTTGGTGCCAATTGTTTTTATTCCTGTAAAGTCTCCGATGATCATTGGGGTGATTTTTATGTGGAGGATTTAATCAGCGCGGGTGTGGATACTAACTTGACACTGAGCCCTCGCAAGGCAGGCCATACCGGCCGTTGCCTGGTAATGATCACCACCGATGCCGATCGAACCATGAACACATTTCTTGGGATTACCACTGAGTTTTCAACGGGAGAACTAGTGGAGTCTGCACTAACAAACAGTGAGTGGTTGTATATAGAAGGATATCTGGTAGCAAACCCGACCAGTCAGAGGACCATGGTG